>SVUD01000031.1 GCA_015063445.1 Oscillospiraceae bacterium | reverse complement strand
ATCCCATACTCCATCACTTTCCTCGTACCAAGGAGTCTCAGTACCCGGAGAAGTTGTAATAATATCCGAAGCCTTAAGTTCCACAACCTCAACTTCAGGGTTAATATATTTTTTCATTAACATTTACCTCCTCATTTGCTTACTACGGAATTTCTGTAAGCCGCAGCAGACTCGGTATACTTAACGAACGCCTTAACGAGAGTCTCGTATTCTGTTCCGACAGCGCCCTTGATGAAGTCTGAGATATGATAGCTTCCGCCTTCGCCGTAGGTTATAGTTTCCGAGAGAACGTATGCGTATACGTCAAGCTCAACGTATGCGCCGTAGGTTTCATCCGTACCCGTTACCGTGTCAAGCTTTCTGCCGTTTGCAAAGAACTCAATGGTCGTATCGGTTACGTAGAAGCGGATAGAGGGCTTTGAGTCAAGGTTAAGAGTTACGCTCGTCACGGGAGATACAGTATTGGTTTCACCGCTTGACACGGGTTCGGCCTTGTAGTCGCCTATGATGGAGTCAATAAGAGTACTTACTCTTGCTATCTCTTCTGCGGTATTAAACTCGGTGAAGTAGCTATACGCAGCCTTAACGTATGCTAAAACGTCCTTAGCGAGAGTCTTCTCAACGTCGGTTCCGTTTGCGAGTACCTTTCTCGCATACTTGGGAATCGAGAAGGTGAAGGTTGCCACCGCTGTATTCTCACCTACTGTAACAGTCGCCGCGAGTTTAATATCCTTCGCAGCCTCAGCAGAGCCGAGAGCTACTGTCATACGGTAATAATCCTTACCGTCAATCGTTACCTTCTTATCCGCAATAGCGTTAAGGTCTTCGTACGTTTCACCGTTAAATGTAAACTTTTGTGTATAATTTGCGGGGATATATACATTCATAACAAGCTGGCCGTCAAGGGTTATACTCATCTTAGGAGCATAATCGATTTGGGACACCTCTACCGGTCTGAGTCTATATGTCACGCTGTCGGCAGTTTCGAATATCTTAACAAATTCAAGCTTGCCGCCGTTGAAGGTAATACTCGGCGCTTCCTTAGTATTAAGCGTAAGGCTTGAATAATTTCCGCCATCAGCCTTGTTAAACGTAAGACTCGAGCCGTTATTTCCTTCGGTAACGAAATTAATGTTTTCAAGCGAATCCGCCTTAAATTCACAACCATATACGTTGATATTGTTAGACATATAGTTGCCGTTTGCTACGTCTGTCGAGATGTTAAAAATATTTATGCTTGACGTGGGCTTAACGGTTTCAAGGTCTATTACACAATCCTTAAGATTGAAGAAGTATGGCGAGATCTTTTCGTTTCCAACCCATGCGGATTCAATTTTACTGGTTCCATAGCTTACGAGGAAATCCGTTGCGGTTGCGCCCTCACAGAGTCCCAACGTTAAATTTTCAAGGTTGAATGTGAATAATTTCTTATCCATACCGTCGGTTGACGTTCCCGTCCACATATTCAACTTAAACATTGAGCCATTATACGTAAGCATTTTACCGTTAATGATGTTGATAGTGCTCGGGAATACAGTTTCCCAAGGCTTTGAGGTTACGTAGAATAAAGGATTAGCATTAGCGGTGCTTGCTTGAGATAAGGTATAGCCGTCAAGATCAAGGGTTACCTCGCCTCTTATCTGAGCAATATTCGCAAACGATTCGTTAGCCGCAAGCGTATAGTCGCGTCTTGCGAGTATAACCGCTGTCATCTGACCGTCATATCCACTTACGGAATCCCATACGTTTTCCTTTATTCCGTTTTTAGCGAAATTAAACGCGCCTGTGTTATTGGTACCGATAAGCTGCTTGAAGCCTTCTATCTGCGTTATATTTTCATTTTTGTCGTAAACAATGACCACGTAAGGAAATACATTCGCATCCGAATATCTATGCGGAACAACGCAATATTTTGTATCGACGGACTCCCCGAGAATATAAGTCTTTCTAATTCCCTCCGTCTTAATCAGTGTAAGTGTGAGAATCTTTCCGTCCTTGCCGTTGATTACGTTAAGATACGACGGATATTCCACCGTATTCGGAAGAGTGAGGGCGGTGTATTCGCCTGTAATCGCAGATTTGCCGAACGTACACGTTGAGCCGGACGTTCCGTTGTTGTAAAGAGTTATGTATCCGTCCCAATATTTAGATTTGATAACGCCGCCGTTTACCGTTACGGTATTGCAAATATAGTTAGTTGCGATCGGAGCAATGTTAAAGAGTTTGAAGCCCTTTGCAGGTACGTTTTTCTCAAGATCAAACGTGCAATCGTTGAAGTTGATGAAATACGGAGCAAGAGGCGTAGGATCGTTGTCGTTTGTTTTTCCTGCCCAATACGTGAAGAACATATTGTTGGCAGTCGCTCCGTTTGCGAGGCTGAACGTTATGTTATTATAATTTATCGTATACGTTTTATCGTTGATAGTGTAACCGGCGCTTCCGCTTGGACTCATCTGAAGCGTCATAACCGAAGCAGAATATATTTCTATACTTCCGTTGATGATGTTAAATGTAGTCGGGAACACGTCAGCATGACCGTCTGCCATACCGTCACTTCCCCAAGGCTTTGTTCCAAACTTGAATATCGACGTTGCTTTCGTTTGGTTTTGAGAGAGCTTATAGCCGTTAAGGTCGTAGGTTACCTCACCTCTTGTCTGAGCCATATTCTCATACACCTCTCCCGCAAGAGTCGTGTAATCACAGCGCTGATATATAACAGCTGTTTTTTGTCCAGCGTATCCGCTCTCGGCGTTCCATTCGTTCGTTTTCACGTATTCCTTAGCATAATGGAAAGCTCCGTCGTTGGTATTAACGCCCATAAGCTTTGCGTAACCCGACACACTCTCAAGAGTTCCGTTGTTAAACTTAAAGAGAACGAAGGGATAATCAGCTACAGAGGCAAGAGTTGAAGGGATATCTCCGTATTTCGTCTTAAGACAGGTGAGCTCGTATATATCCTTCTCTACCCCGCCTACGGTTTCACTGCCTGTTTTTGCAAATACAAGACTGCCAAGAACACTCGTATCGGTAGCGGTGAAGCTTTCAGAGGCAGGCTTTACTCCCGAAGGAAGCTCAATCTCTGTGTAATGACCGTTATACTTACCGAAGGTGACTGTATCGTTTGAGCCTATTGTATAAAGCGAGCCCTTAGCGCAGGTAGCCTTGATAATTCTTCCGCCGTTTATTCTGACGGTTTGAATTACGTTACCGAGCTTTTCTCCAAATCGGAACAGATTTGCGCCGCTCGCAGCATTAGTCGAAAGATCAAATACGCAATTGTTGAATTCCATATCAACGTACATGAGCTTTGACGCGTCAGTATCAGACGTACTGTTTGCCGAGCCTGCTATAAGAACGCTCGCAGATGCGGTGTTAAAACTGAAATTAACATTGTTAAAGGTATAACTGAAAGTTTTTTCGGCGGCGTAATACTGCGACCATATTCCAAAGGACGTAAGCACCTTCTTGCTCATGGATATATTTCCGTTTTCGAAAATAATGTTGGTATCACACATTTTATTGTTGGTGTTATATCTCTTACCGATACCGTTAAGCATATGATCGCTTGTGCCCGTTGTCAAGGTATAACCGTTAAGATCTATAACGAGAGTTCCGCCCATCTGGCTTGTGTTGTCATATTTACCTGCGGTGAAGTTGTCTATAAGAACCACTTCTACCTTCGCCGCGTCCTCAGCCTTACCGGTGATAATATTCTTAGCCGCAGACATTGCGGTATTCCAATCGGAATATGAAGCAAGGTACTTGCCGTTTTGGAACATAGCGAGAGCAAGCTTTGTTACGCCGTCCTCGGCATATATGTTTTCTTTAGGTACGACACCGTACGCTGTGGGAATATCTCCGCTTGCGGCAAGCACCGTTTCCACAAATCGTTCTCCTATTATAACCTGAGAATCAGCGGTATAGTGCCAAGCATCCTGCTGAGCAAGTCCCGTAGTATCAACTACAAACACGTTATTAAGCGCTGCCGCTACGTCAAGCTGAGCCTGGCACACTACGTTTAAGTGCGAGGGCTGAGTAGCGGTGGGATTTCTCGTGATTTCACCCATAACGAAGGGTAACGCAGACTGATCAATACCGGTAATATCGGTCAAATCTGCTCTCATATCGTTAATAAGAGTGGTCAGAAGCTCGTTGTATGCTGCCGCCGGCTTTTCACTACCCGTCTCAGCCTCGCCCTGCATCCACCATATACCCTTGATCACAGGAGTATATCCGTCCGCCTTAAGCATATCAAGTCCACGAGTAACCGTTTCAAGAAACCAAGTATACAGCCTTCCGCACTTGTTTCCTTCGGTAGAGATGTTGTGCTTAGCTATATACGTGGGAGACGTCCATGTTCCGCGCTTGAGAGACGTTTCCGCCGTGCTGTTATAAATACTTGTTCCGCCCCAAGCGCATTTGATGATAGCGTTCATTTTTCCGCTGTCACCAAGCGCGGACGCAATTCCTATCTCTGCTCCTACTCTTGAAGGGTTCTGACCCAGTCCTACGGTAGTGGGTACAAACTCGAGCGGCGGCTTATCATCTTCGCCATCCCAATGCTCTCCCTCACCGTAGTATAGAACATTGTCAAATCCGTTCGTAAAGCGGCTATCCGTACCCGTAAATTCAGATACCTCGCCATATCCGACGGCATTCGACTGTCCCGCCATCAGATAAACCTCAATTACGCCATTAGAGCCTTCACTCTCGGCGGCATCGGTTCGCATGGTCATTCCCATTGCCAAAACCAAGACGACGAAGATAGCTAAAATGGCAAAAATTCTTTTTTTGCTAATCAGTTTAGACATTGTTTTTCTCCTTAGAATTATGTTGATTAATAGGATAACGGTCAAGCCGATACCTCTATAAATATATTTTAACACAAACTATTGACTTTGGGTGACAAAAAATGTATAATTATAGTCAAAATATGCTTAATTTAAATTTTACGGAGATAGATCATATGGTAGGAATTCAAAAAAATGGGTACACGACAAGTGACACTATTATCGCAAGCTTTCATGAACAAAGATATCTTATGGCGCCGCACGTTCATCAGTTTGCCGAACTTGTCTACGTGCTTGACGGTGAATTTACGGTCATTTCACCCGGCAAACGTGAAAAGGCGAAGACGGGAGATATAATTATAAACCAGCCGTATCAACCGCACGGCTACTTTACGGATGAAGAAAAAACGGTTAAATTCTGGATGATACTTTTCGAGGGCTCCCTGCTGACTGACTTTATAAAGGACGGTTATTCATACAGCTCTTATGAATGCCCTGTTTTCACCCCGAGCGAAGAGCTTCGCATATTTTTGAGAAACAAAATGATCGATACCGATGAAAAAAGAAAAAAGCTTACCGAAAATGAGTTAAGACATCTTAAAGCCACGTTATATCCTATTTTTGATGAATACGTATCAAGCGTTAAGTTGATCAAGCCGAGCGAAAAAATACGCTCAAACGCAGTAGCTGAAGCGTTCCGTTATCTTTCAGAGCATTATACGGAAAATATATCCTTGAAGGACGTAGCATCGGCTATTGGATACAGCACGAGCTGTATTTCACACTCTATTTACGAAATCACCGGAATGAATTTCCGAGGTGTTTTAAATTCAATGAGAGTTGAGCACGCCAAGGTCCTTCTTATGACAACGAATACCAACATTGTTCTCATCAGCGTAGAATGCGGCTTTGGAAGTGAAAGAAGCTTTCACCGATCCTTTAGCGCTGTAACCGGAATGACACCAAACGAATACAAGGAAAGATACATGCGTGAGCATCCGGAAAAATTCAACAAAAGATAAACAAAAAGAACGAGCCTATGGTCCTGTCGATACGATAGGAGTCACAAGGCTCGTTTTTTAATATTTAATTTAAGACTAAAGCAAAATTATGTTAATTTGAAAATTATAATTTACATTTTAATGTTTTTGCTTATTCTTTAATCATTTCTAAGAACTTATTCTCATCAATTACAGTGACACCAAGCTCGTTGGCTTTAGTTAGCTTCGAGCCTGCCTCCTCACCTGCGAGAACGTAAGACGTTTTTTTGGAAACACTACCCGAAACCTTGCCGCCTCGCTCCTTTATAAGAGCCGACGCCTCATCTCTTGTCATCGTGGGGAGAGTTCCCGTAAGAACGAAGGTAAGCCCCTCGAATATATTAGATTTTTTCTCTTTCACAGCGTTAAAGCTTACGCCTGCCTCACGAAGTTTTTCGCAAAGCTCAAGAACACGCTCATCAGCGAAGAATTCCACTATTGCCGAGGCGGTTATATCGCCTATATCCGACATGGAGGCGAAGTCCTCAAATGACGCTGAAATAACATTATCGAGAGTCTGCATTTTTGCGGCAATCTCCTCCGCGGCAACCTCGCCTACCTGACGGATTCCAAGAGCGTAAAGAAGCCTTTCAAGCCCTCTTGACTTCGAGCTTTCGATAGCGGAAATAAGATTCTCAGCACTCTTTCTTCCCATTCTTTCGAGAGGCTCAACATCCTCTACGGTAAGAGAATAAAGGTCTGCGATACCCGATATTTTTCCGTTAGCCAAAAGAAGCTCAACCACCTGAGGCCCAAGACCGTCGATGTTCATAGCGCCCTTAGACGCAAAATGTACTATCGAGCGTGAATTCTGAGCGGGACAGCCGAGATACGTGCATCTTACAGCAGTGCCGTCTCCCGCGGTATCTTTTGACACGGGGTGACTGCAAGATGGACAAACTGTCGGCATTCCAAACTCGGGAGCGTCATTTTTTCTTTCGCTTTTAATACTCTCGACTATCTCGGGAATTATCTCTCCCGCCTTTCTCACAACCACCTTATCGCCGACGCGGATATCCTTTTCCTTTATAAAATTACCGTTGTGAAGAGTGGCTCTTGAAACCGTGCTTCCCGCAAGTCTTACCGGTGTGAGATTTGCTATCGGAGTTAAAACTCCTGTTCTGCCCACCTGTATGGATATTGATTCTATCGTAGTTATTTTTTCCTCCGGGGGATACTTGAACGCAACCGCCCATTTCGGCGTTGCCGTTCCCTCACCTACAGTGACTCTGTCCTTCAGGTTATTGACTTTAACAACCGCTCCGTCCATATCAAATTCAAGCTCGGGACGAAGCTCTCCAAGATCTCTTATGCGATTGCATATCGCTTCACTACCTGCAAGCTTTTCTCTTCTCGGAAGAGTTGTAAAGCCAAGCTCGTCAAGTCTGTCAAGAGATTCGGTGTGAGTAAGACACGCTCTGCCGTCCTCGTAGAGCGAGCCCTCCTGGAGATTAAATACGAAGATTTCCAGTCTACGTGATGCGGCAATCTTCGGGTCAAGCTGACGGAGAGATCCCGCTGCGGCATTTCTCGGATTTGCGAAGAGTTGAATTCCCATCTCTTCCCTCTCGGCATTAAGCTCGTCGAAGACACGGCGCGGCATATAGACCTCGCCTCTTACGTTAAGGTAAGGGAGCTTTTCACGAAGAGTAAGCGGAATTGAACGAACAGTACGCAAGTTTTCCGTGACGTCCTCGCCGACAATTCCGTCACCGCGTGTTGCGCCTCTGACGAAAACTCCGTTTTCATATATGAGGGAAACCGAAAGTCCGTCTATTTTCGGCTCTACGCTATACTCGGTATTTTCTCCGAGAATTTTATTCGTTTTATCAATAAAATCGCAAAGCTCGTCCTCCGAGAAAACATCGGTAAGGCTTCCCATTTTTACGCTATGCGTAAACTTCTCGAATTTATCGAGCGCCTTGCCGCCGACACGCTTAGTAGGGGATACGGGAGAATCAAGCTCGGGATATTTTTCCTCAAGCTCGACAAGCTCACGGAAGAGCGCATCGTACTCGTAGTCGGATATCTCGGGCGCATCCTTTTCGTAATAAAGCTTTGAATTGTATTCAAGCGTTTTTCTTAGATAGTCAACTCTTGCTGAAATATCGTTTATATTCATTTTATTTCCTTTATCAGCCGTAAAGCGCTTGCGATACGGCTGAGTTCTGTTTTATTTTAAGGAGCTTCGGTAACAGGGGTATACACTATCTCGCTGATTCTTCCCTTTTCGTCCGCCTTGAAGGTAACGTTATCTCCTGCCTTAAGGAAAGGAAGTATATCGGATACCGAGATATTTGCCTTGTATATCACTCCATCCTGATTTTTGATAATGATATAATAAACCGAATTCTCCGCAACGACGGCAGAGGATATCGCGTCTATTATGCCGCTTACGGTCGTAACCGTACTGCCGCTCTCGCCGTTATTCTCGTCTTCGTCTACACCGAGAAGTCTTAAATACTCATTCTTTGCGCTCTGTATACTCTCACCGACACCTACGATGTGGTACTCCGCGACGGAAACGAACGCATAGGATTTAACGAGTCCCGCATTGTCCTTAAGACTCATAAAGTAGGTAGGTCTGTCAGCGACGTTCATTAGTATCGGGAAGGTTGCCGAATAGCTCTTTTCCTGTATCTGTCCCTGAGCCGATTCCATAGCTGAGTATTCCTCAGCTCCATTTATCATATAGGTTCGAGCTTCTTTGGTTCGCATATTTATAAGGATAAATCCTATATTAGACTCATCCGCAACGACTGAGGTAATACCGGTATAAAGCCATACGTCATCGTTGAGGGCTATATAGTTGTGTCCCTCGGTGGTGACGACAACATCCTTCTGCGTAAACAGTGAGTTGAGATATCCGTTCTTATAGGTTCCCCAATTGTCCGCCTGCTTTATAAGGAGATCTGACGAATACGCGAGATCTATCCACTGAGGTACTTTGTTTATGGGATAGTCCTTCATTTCGCCTGTTACGGCATCAACCAATATAACTCCCGCGATATCCTTACCGCCGAAAAGTCCGATATTGTATTTGTAGTACGACATTACCCAATACGGCGCTCCGCTGTCATCTATCTCGAAGGAAAGATTTTCAAACATTTTTGTGGGATACTTAAATCTGATATGACGCTTCAAATCTCTTGCGAAATATTCGGACGGTGAATACTTCATACCGTCGGGAAGCTCAACGAGCTCGGTTTTCTGCGTTGCCATATCTATTGAAATATAATAAGGAATACCGTCATCCTTATTTGATATCCACTTGAAGAATCCCGCATATTCAAGAGGCGTTACCCTGTAAGGCTTGGACTGATAATTGATCTGCGAATAATAATCCGCCACGTTGAACTGAGAAACAAGCTCTCTTACCTCACCGACGACTCTTTTACCAAGTCTTTCCGCAGTATCCTTATCGACTATCGGAATCTGCTCGAAGCTTAGTTCCTTTATATCCTTTTCAAAATCGGAATCGGTCACCGTAAGCATTTCCTGATACGCTCTCGCTCTGAATACCTTAGTTGACGTAAACAAAGCCAAAACGAGCATAACCGCAATAAAAGCAGCTATGGCGATCATAGTTATTTTAACCCATTTCGGAAGTCCGACGCCATCGTTATTGCTTTCATCGTATACTACGTAGTCCTTATAACTCTTTTCTTCTACGTTACCCCTTTTTCTTTTGGCATCCTCAAAGCCCTTTGCCATTTTAGCGCCGAGACTTTTGAGATAATTTTTGTTTCCCGCCACAAGATACGTCGCAACAAAAATCAAAGCCGCTATAATAAGCATAGCCCAAAAGCCAACAGCTCTGACGTTAATTGCCGGCAATGCCAAGTAGTAATAAATCAAAAGAAACGTTAGTGTAAGAGCAATCGGCAATATAAAACCTTTAAATTTATTTTTCATTTTGTTCTCCTTTCGGTTTTTAACCTATTCACTAAATATTTTATCATTTTAAAGCCTTCTTGTCAATAAAAAAGACGCAACTTTATATCAAAAGTCACGTCTTAATTCGGTTATATTATTATTTGCTCTTTTCGGCTATTATTTTTTCAAGAGCCGACATTTTTACGGTAACGGTAAGTATCTCGCAGGCAAGCTTAAGCTCGCTGTCCGCAGGATAGGTGGGGGCAAGTCGCAAGTTCTTGTCCTCGGGGTCCTTGCCGTAAGGATAAGTTGCGCCAACCTGAGTAAGAGTTACGCCCGCCTCCTTCATAAGCTCGTATACCCTCTGAGCAGAGCCGAGTGTCAAATCGAGGGATATGAAGTATCCTCCGTTCGGCTCCGTCCACTCGGCTATGTCAAGCGCCTTAAGAGTGTTAAGCGCGGCGAGAGCGATGTCAAATTTAACCTTTATCGCGCTGCCGAGTCTCTTCATATGCGCTCTTACGTTATCGGCGTTTTTAAAGTACTTTACGTGGCGAAGCTGGTTTATCTTATCATATCCTATGGTCTGAGTTCCCATACGGCGCTTTATATCGTCAAGATTTTCCTTTGACGCCGAAACTATAGCAACACCGCTTCCCGGAAGAGTTACCTTTGATGTGGACGCAAAATAAAGAACTCTGTTTTCATTGCCGTATTTCTTAGTCTCGGCAACGATATCGAGAAGCTTATCCTCTTTTTCGCCAAACGAGTGGATAGCGTATGCGTTATCCCACATAATACGGAAGTCCTTTGCGCCGGTTTTCATAGAAGCAAGGCGACGGACAGTTTCATCGGAATAGGTATTACCCGATGGGTTGGAATATTTAGGAATACACCACATTCCCTTTACCTTAGGGTCAAGAGCCAAGCGTTCAACCTCGTCCATATCGGGACCCGTGGGCGTCATCTTAACCGTAAGAAGCTCAAATCCGAAGTCTTCTGTGATTCTGAAATGACGGTCATATCCGGGAGCTACGCATATCCATTTGAGGCCCTTTTCCTGAGCCCAGGGCTTCTCGGAATCGCAATTGCCGAATAGCATCGCTCTCGCTATGGCGTCGTACATAAGCTGAAGCGAGGAATTACCCGCTACTATTACGCTCTCCGGATCAAGTCCGTAAATCTCTCCGAAAAGGCGCTTTGCCTCAGGAATTCCGTCAAGTAATCCGTAGTTTCTGTAATCAAAGCCTGTAGAGCTTATGCATTCCTCTTTTGGAAGAGAAACGGAAAGCACTCCGCAGGATATATCAAGCTGCTCGGAATTAGGCTTTCCTCTCGAAAGATCAAGCTTTATTCCGCTCGCCTTATAAGTTTCATACGTCTTTTCAAGCTCGAGGTAAATATCCTTCGCCTCGGCTGCGCTCAATTCACGGTATTTTTTCATAATTTTTCCTTGATTTTGAATTTTTCAAAGCGCAAAATTTCATTTTTTTGCGCAAATACTCATATAGTATACCTTATTTTACGAATTTTTGCAAGATGTTTTTTCAAAAAAGTGCAAAAATAATAAAATGACCAATTTTTGCCTGTCCTTTTCAATAAAATGCAGCACTTTTATCTATTTTTTCATACCGGTCTTGACAAAACACGTTCAATAATATATAATTTACTATATATTTATTTTGCGTGAAAGGACACTATTCATTATATGGCAGGAAATAACAAGAAGTTCGTTGAGGCGATAACCTCGATGGACGAGGATTTTGCAAAATGGTACACCGACATTGTTAAAAAGGCGGACCTTATAGATTATTCGAGCGTAAAGGGATGCATGATTATACGCCCCTACGGTTACGCTATCTGGGAAAACATTCAGAAAATTCTTGACGGAAGATTCAAGGAAACGGGCGTTGAGAACGTTTATATGCCCATGTTCATTCCCGAGTCACTTCTCACGAAGGAGAAGGAGCACGTTGAGGGCTTCGCTCCCGAGGTTGCTTGGGTTACTCACGGCGGAAGCGAGAGACTTGCTGAGCGTCTTTGCGTTCGTCCTACATCCGAAACACTCTTCTGCGAGCATTTCGCAAACGTTGTAAAATCATACCGAGACCTCCCCAAAAACTACAATCAGTGGTGCTCTGTCGTAAGATGGGAAAAGACCACCCGCCCCTTCCTCCGTTCAAGAGAGTTTCTCTGGCAGGAGGGACATACTGTTCACAGAACCGCCGAGGAGGCTGAGGCAAGAACCATTCAGATGCTTAACGTTTACGCCAACTTCTTCGAGAACGACCTCGGTATGCCCGTGCTCCGCGGTCAGAAAACCGATAAGGAAAAGTTTGCCGGAGCAAAGGCTACTTATACGGTAGAGGCTCTTATGCACGACGGTAAAGCACTCCAGGGCGGTACGTCTCATAACTTCGGCACAGGCTTTGCCGAGGCGTTTAACATTCAGTATCTTGATAACGACAATACCCTTAAATACTGCCACGAGACCTCTTGGGGCGTTTCCACAAGAATTATCGGAGGTATCATAATGACTCACGGCGACGATTCGGGACTCGTTCTTCCCCCTGCCGTTGCCCCCATTCAGGTAGTAGTAATACCCGTGCAGCAGCACAAGGAGGGCGTTGTTGAGGCAGCGACAAAGATTTATGAAACACTTAAGGCTGCCGGAATCAGAGCTAAGCTTGACGATTCGGACCAAAGCCCCGGATGGAAGTTCTCCGAATATGAAATGAAGGGCGTTCCGCTCCGTATAGAGATCGGTCCTCGCGATATGGCCGAAAACAAGTGCGTCATCGTAAGACGTGATAACCGTGAAAAATCCTTCGTTTCTATTGACAATATCGTTGACGAGGTTCAGGGCGGACTTGACGCTCTTCTTAAGGCTATATACGAAAAGGCTCTCGCTAACAGAGAGAATAGAACCTACAGCGCGACTAACATTGAAGAGCTTACCTCTATCGCAAACGAGAAGAGCGGTTACATCAAGGCTATGTGGTGCGGTGAGCTTGAGTGCGAGGAAAAGCTTAAGGAGGTTGCCGACGTTACATCAAGATGTATGCCCTTCGACGCAGAGCCTATCGGTGACACGTGCGTTTGCTGCGGCAGGGCGGCTAAAAAGCTCGTTTACTGGGGCAAAGCATATTAATTCATTTCTTGAAGGATAGATTCACAAGCTTTATAAAAAGCGCGAAAGGAGAGATATATGCCGAAGAACGTCATAATGCGTACTACCGACGGAAAGATACTTCATCTTGAGTGCTACGAAGAAATTCCGTCAACGCACGATCTGGCAAGAAAATACGCCCGTCTCGGATTCGGCGACGGATACGTCATATTTTCTGAAAAGCAGACGGCATACGATTCTCTCGGAAAGCCTCTTCACGAGGGAGAGAGCGAAAGCGGAGTTTACCTCTCCTGTATTCTGCGCCCGTCTATTTTCGCTTCTCAAGCGTGGCTTCTCAGACCTATGTCCACGGTTGCGCTTTACAACGCTCTTGAGGAGCAGACAGAAAAGGAGCTTGGTATTGGTTGGACAAGCGATATTTACTGCGAAGGTAAAAGAATCGGCATGACCAACGTAGACGGAAGATTCGATAGCCCCTCGACATACGAATACATAATAATAAGCTTCTTCGTTAAGCTGAACGAAAATGATTTTCCGCCAAGGCTTTCGGATCTTATCAAAAAGGTATTCGAGAGTGAAAACACTTCACTTTCGCTTATCGTGGCTAAAAAGATCCTCGCAAAATTCTTCGAGCTTTATCCGAAGAGGATCAAATCTCCCGAAAAGTTTATGGAGCAGTACAGACGTAATTTTATTCTCACCGGAGTCAATGCAAAATATATCGAAGGCACAAAAAGAAAAAGATGCAAAATTCTCGGTATCAACAGCGCTGACGGTAAGCTT
Source organism: Oscillospiraceae bacterium (assembly GCA_015063445.1). Next base: position 9,589 of record SVUD01000031.1, on the reverse strand, counting down.
ATCGTAGAAAATCAAAAGGGCGACATAATTCATATCACGGGCGCAAAAAACATTGTTATTCCCGACAGAATAAAGGTAAAAAACAAAACATAATATAAAAAATCACGCTTTTGCTTGGTAAAAATTCAAGCTTGGCGTGATTTTTATTTATTGGCTGAGAGCCATTTGTGTTTTGACGTATTTAAAACCGCATAATACCGATCAAATCAAGATATCCTTCTTTTCATATTTAAAATACGCGAGGTATATTGCCGCAGCCGCAAAAACAACTCCCGTTATGAGATACTTATACGCTAACGCGTTATCGGCAATTATTTCCGCACCGTCGGTATATCCGAATGGGGTTAAGTATTTGAGTACTTTTGCTTTCTCGGTAAGATTTGCGAGAATATTCAGGAAGTACGAAAGGAAGGCAACACCGATACCTATTCCCATAGCCCCTCTATTTACAAAAGCTGAAATACCAAAGGTTATAGCGGCAATTTCGAGCTGCATAAGAAGATACGCGAGGAATATAAGAAGCAGCTTTCCGAATGCAATAACTTCGCCTACGGCAAGTATGGCGAGCATAGTTATTACCATAACCGCAAGATTCATAATAAGTATACACACCGCAACCGTGAGAAGCTTTTCGGAAATTACACGTCTTCTCGTTATCGGCTGAGTGAGAAGAAATTCAGCGGTACGGTCACGCTCCTCCTTTGAAAGAGCCGAAACGCCAAGTATCGCGGCAAATATCGCTCCGCCTATACCGAGGACGTTTCCGCATTCTATAACGAAGTATCCGCTAAACTCTCCGAAATTGATTTTATCCATTCCAAATGCCGAGGTAAATGCTCCCATATCGGCGAACATATCCGTCATCTCGGTCATCTGTGAGGACATTTCGGGATAGATTACCACGCATACGCCGAGCATAAAGGATATAACGCCCGTCCATATGAGAAGCGAGAGTCGGTTCATTTTGAGCTCATGAAGAAAAACTGTCATTTCACTTCTCCTCCCTGCTGTAAAAATGCATAAATATCTCTTCGAGGTCGGGGTCGGTTATATTAACGTCCGAAAAACGAACAGATCCAAGCGCTCTTATAAGCTCCTCAGCGCTCTTATCGTAAAGGAAGGTCAAGACATCGTTCTCAAGCTTCATATTGATTGCCGAGTCGATATCCGGAGCTTTGGCAACTCCTCGGAGCGCTACCTTTTTTATTCCCGTGTGGGCAAGATTTTCAACACTGTCCGAGACGAGAATTCTTCCCTCGCGAATAACTGCCGCTTTCTTGCAGTATTTTCCTATCTCGGAAAGCACGTGCGAGGATAGAAATACCGTTGCGCCCTCTTCGTTTCTTTCCTTTAATATCGTATAAAACTCACGCTGCATCAAAGGGTCAAGCCCGCTCGTCGGCTCGTCTAAAATATAAAGACTCGGCTTATGCTGAAGAGCAAGAACTATTCCAACCTTTTTACGATTTCCAAACGAAAGCTCATCAATCTTACGTTCTAAATCAAGCTCGAGTCTTTTAGCAAGGAGCTTTGCCTCTTCGGCACAATCGACGCCTCTGAGCCTTGCCGCGAGAGAAAGCATTTCGGATACCTTCATTCCGCTGTAAAATGCGCTGTCCGAGGGCATATATCCTATATCGGAAAGTATTTCCGAGCGATTTTTCGTGATATCCTTACCGAGTATATAAGCCTCACCCGAGCTTTTGGATATCAAACCGAGAAGCGTTCTTATGGTGGTGCTCTTTCCCGCACCGTTTGGTCCTATAAAACCGAAAAAGTCCCCTTTATCTACCGTGAGGTCTACGCCAACTATTCCTCTTGAATCACCGTAGCTTTTAGTAAGCTTTTCTGTCTTGATTGCGTACATATTTCCCCCTTATTTTTTAAGTTTTTCCAAAAGAGCCTGGTAGAGAGCGCGCGTTTCGGCCTCGTTTTTTGCGCTTATAGCAATTTTTCTTTCACCAACGGTTAAGATAATATCATCGTCGCAGCCTACGTATGAAAATCTTGTGTATGAGCCGAATTCATCATTTTTAAACATTCCCAAAAGGAGTCTTGCCGAGGCAAATCCAACAACACGCATACCCTTATCCGTGTTAACTCTATACTCTATTTCAGTTATATCCGTGTAAGAAACAGACTCATCCGAATGATACGATGCCTCGATAAGCAACGCATTCTCATCGAGAGAAATTTCAACATTTCCAGTGAACATCAGAACCGCAGCGGCTATTAAAATTACGCTTACTGCTACGATAGAAATAACAGCGACCTTTTTATCGCAAGGTCTTCTTGCAAAGTCATAATCTTCTTTTCTCTGATTACCGCTTTTAAGGTTGTTTTTGTAGTAAAGATACGAATATAAAAAAGGAAGAATTACAGCCGTCAGCAATATTACCGCAAATGCTATAACGAATAAAATCCCGGGTAAAAAGCCCGAAAAAATCATTGCAAATCCGATAAAGAACCAAAGCTTTCCCGTAAATCTATGAGTGGCATTCCAGTTTTCCTCATTTGCGAGAGTCCAACGTATTTTAACGCCAATTGTACGGTTTTGTTTACTTTTTGGCATATAATTACCGATAATTACGAACATAACGCCAAGCAAAGCAGATGTCAAAATCTGAAAATCAACATTCCATCCCAAAAGCACGGAATAAAAAATCATGCTTGCGTAAACCGATATTAATGGCAGTATCCATAGCACCAAGGCAATCACCTTTTTATTCTGTTCTCTATTTTTAGAGTCCAAATGCGTGAAGATGAGGCAAAGCGCATTCAGAAGAACCATAACAGACGGAAGCACGAATATCGCCATTATCTTTACAGAGCGCATAACCCCTTCATAGCCCTCGGAAATTTTGCCCCAAAGACAAATACCGACTATCATCGGCAAAAGCGTTGTCACCGATGAAATAATAATTTTAAACTTGTTTTCTCTAATCATCCTTCTTATCCCCCTTAAGATTACTTACCCATAAAAGTATTTCCTCAAGCACCGACGTGCATAACTCGTAATATATGAATTTTCCCTCACGCATATCTCGTATAAGGTCCGCTTCCTTTAACACGGATAGGTGCCTCGAGATAGATGCGCCGGTTACGTCGAAATGCTCGGCAATATCCCCCGCAGACATTCTTCCACCCTTGAGAAGCGATAAAATTTCACGCCTTATCGGGTCGGCAAGCGCTCGCATCGTATTCTGAATGCCCATAGTCTCTCCTTTCATTTAACATTTAACCTAATTGTTAAATGTATTATATCACACTTCCCCATCCTTGTCAATAGCAAAATCGTTTTTTTACAAAAATCGTTTTTTTTACAATCTGTTGACGCACGGCTTTCCTCGTTTTTTGTTTCATAAAGGCTTTTCTCTCTCATATAATCATTGTAAGCTATATTAAAAATTCAAGGAGATGCCGTGCTATGAAAAAATGCTGCATAAGGCTTATAAAGCTTCTAATCAAAATTTTACCGCTATCGTTCTGGCTTGTTCTTATTTTCGCCTTTGACAAGCCCTACGTTGCCATTCTGACACTTATATCTGCGTTAGCGCATGAGCTCGGGCACGTATTTGCTTTTACGCTTTACTCGGGCAAGTACAGATTTTTCGGTGTGATATCGGGCTTAAGACTCTCTATGCAAAACAGTCTTTCTTACAAGGAAGAGCTGATAATTTCGCTTTCGGGTCCTCTTACTAATGTAGCGATTTTTCTTCTGGTCAGTCCCTTTTCTATCTTGGGCGTAGGCGAATACGCGAGGATTTTCGGACTTATAAATCTTTTCACAGCGGTATCGAATCTCGTTCCTATCGAGGGGTATGACGGATATCGGATAATCGAATGCTTTCTTAATCAGTATACGTCCTTTAAGCCATCGGGCGCACTTTTGCGCTCGGCGTCGTTTTTACTGTCTGCGGTTTTCTGCCTGACGGCTCTTTATCTTATACGCTCCTTTGACGGCGGATATTGGATATTTTTCATTTTTCTCGCTTCTCTTTTTAAAGCCATTTGCTGTGACACTTCGGTTTTTGAGAAAAAAAGGGGCAAAAAATCAAAAAAACAGAATCCATTCTTTTAAAAAAATCATTATACGCCTATGCGCTTGAATTTTACGAGAAAAAACGAGATTTCGAGAGATTTTAAGAGATTTCGAGAGTTATCATAAAGAAAACCGCAGTTTTTGGTAGAATTTTCACGGCTTATCGCACTTAATTTAAGATATTTTCAAAAAAACTTTTATAAAAACTATTGCAAAACTCATATCTTTTTGTTATAATACCCTCATATTATAATATACAATTTTCGACTCTTTTCCGCATGCGCACGTGTGACGGATAGATACTCGCTTTTTTTAGCTCTCGGTATGAGGCAATTTTCAAACAGAAAGGATATCGGATTTTAAGAAAATGGCAAAGCTCATTGAGTTGAAAGGAATCACCAAATCTTTTGACGGTGAATGTGTTTTAAATTCTATCAATCTATATATAAGAGACGGAGAGTTCATTACCCTTCTCGGTCCTTCCGGATGCGGAAAGACTACTATGCTCCGTATTATCGGCGGATTTGAAACTGCCGACGAGGGTGAATTATACTTCAACGGAACAGAAATAAGCGAGGTTCCTCCTCACAAGAGAAAGGTAAACACCGTTTTCCAGAAATACGCTTTATTCCCTCACCTCAACGTTTATGAAAATATAGCTTTTCCTTTAAGAATGAAGAAGCTGCCCGAAGCCGACATAAAGACAAGAGTTACGGATATGCTCAAAATGGTTGCGCTCTCGGGCTTTGAGAACAAGAGCGTAAGCACTCTCTCGGGCGGTCAGCAGCAGAGAGTCGCAATAGCAAGAGCTCTCGTTGCTCATCCTAAGGTGCTTCTTCTCGACGAGCCTCTCGGCGCGCTCGACCTTAAGCTCAGAAAGGATATGCAGAACGAGCTTAAAAACATACAAAAGGCTATCGGAATTACCTTTATCTACGTAACTCACGATCAGGAGGAGGCACTCTCAATGTCCGACACTATCGTGGTTATGGCTGACGGTGAAATTCAGCAGATAGGTACGCCGACGGATATATACAACGAGCCGAAAAATGCCTTTGTTGCAGACTTTATCGGTGAAAGTAACATTGTCGACGGCGTTATGCTCGAGGACAAGCGTGTTCGTATGTCGGGACACACTTTTGACTGTCTTGACGGCGGATTTGAGCGTAACGAGCAGGTGGACGTTGTCGTTCGTCCTGAGGACGTTGACGTCGTTACGCCTGAAAAGGGTATGCTTACCGGCGTAGTTACAAGCGTTACCTTCAAGGGCGTTCACTACGAGATAATCGTAGATATCGGCGGTTTCAAATGGATGATACAATCCACCGATTACGTTGCTCCGGAGGCAAAAATCGGACTTTATATAGAGCCCGACGCAATTCACGTTATGAAAAAATCCAAGTATTCGGGTATGTTCGGAGATTACTCCTCGTTCTCTGACGAGATAGATCAGCTCTCCGACGCCGATACTGCCGAGGAATTTTGATAAAGGACGAAAAGATAAATGAAAAATAAGAAATCCTTTATGCAGTCTATCGCTGCGGCGCCGCACGTTTTTTGGTCCGTGCTTTTCATAATTTTGCCGCTTTTGATAGTTCTGTATTACGCATTTACCGATGCAAACGGTAATTTTTCATTCTCGAATATAGCCTCTTTGCCGAGCTACGCATCTATATTCTGGCTCTCTCTTGAGCTATCGATAATAGCTACCGCTATATGCCTTTTGCTCGGTTATCCTCTTGCTTACATTATGGCAAGATCAAAGCCTAAGACACAGAAGATATTTATGATGCTTCTTATGCTCCCGATGTGGACAAACCTTCTTATAAGAACCTATTCCATAATGGCTCTTCTTGATAACGGAGGTATTATAAATACGCTTCTCGGCACTTCTATGCAGATAATAGGTACTAAGGGCGCTGTTATATTCGGTATGGTATACGACTTCCTTCCCTATATGGTTCTTCCTATCTACACGTGCGTATCGAAGATAGACAAGAATATGTGGGAGGCTGCGAGCGACCTCGGCTGCAATACCTTCTTTACTATGACGAAGGTTATACTTCCCCTATCTCGCTCGGGTATAATTTCGGGCGTTACGATGGTTCTCGTTCCCTCTATCAGCACCTTCTATATCTCTCAGAAGCTCGGCGGCGGAACGTTTGAGCTTATCGGAGATACGATTGAAAGGCAATTCCTTGCGGGCGCGCTTAACGTCGGCGCTGCTATTTCACTCGTTATGATGGTATTGATTCTTATTTCACTTACCGTTATGAATAAATTCGGAGATTCAAGCGACGGAGGTATAATAGTATGAAAAAATACGCTTCCACAATATACCTTTGCTTGATTTTCGGTATCCTTTATATACCGATTGTGACGGTTATTCTTTTCTCGTTCAACGCTACCGCAAGCACTGCGGAATTTTCGGGCTTCAGCTTCCGCTGGTACCGTGAGCTTTTCCGCTCAGAAGAGGCTTGGATAGCGCTGAGAAACACCCTCATTCTCGCTATAAGCTCATCGCTTATTGCAACGGTTATCGGTACTGCGGCTGCAGAGGGTATATACAAAATGAGAAGTAAGCTTTACAAAACGGCGGTTACTTCGGTTACAAATATACCTATGATGAACCCCGATATCGTTACGGGTATGTCTATGATGCTATTCTTCGCGGCGGTTATGAGCATCTTTAAAATAGCGGATTACAACTCGATAGGCTTCCTTGCTATGCTTATCGCTCATACGACATTCTGCCTGCCCTACGTTATTCTCTCGGTGCTGCCGAGAATAAACGAGCTTGGCAATTCTCTTTCCGAGGCGGCGCTCGACCTTGGCTGCACTCCCATTCAGGCTTTCTTCAAGGTTAAGCTGCCCAACATTATGCCCGGCGTTATTTCGGGTATGGTCATGGCGTTTACTATGTCTCTTGACGACTTCGTTATCTCCTACTTCGTAGGTCCTACGAATTTCCAGACTCTTCCGCTTCTTATCTACTCAATGACTAAAAAGACGGTTAAGCCCGATATGTATGCGCTTTCAACCATTATCATCGTCTCGGTATTCGTTCTGCTTATAATTTCTAACGTAAAGACCACGAAGCGCACTGCCGATCCCTTCAAGAAAGGCGGTAAAAGAAAATGATTAAAAGAATTTTTGCCGCTTTATTGATTTTAACACTCTCGCTTTCGCTTTTTGCGTGCGGCGGTAAACAGACCGACACAAAAGACTCGAAGAGCATTGAACAAATACCGATGCCCTCTTATAAAAGAGGACAAAAGGTTACGCTCAACGTTTATAACTGGGGTGAATACATCTCTGACGGCTCCGAGGACTCCTACGACACAAACAAGGAATTTGAAAGATATTTTAATGAAAACCTTTCGGAGAAATACGGCGGAATCGAGATAAAGGTTGAGTATTCGACGTATCCGACTAACGAGGATATGTACTCAAAGCTCAAAAACAGCGCAGTTTCCTACGACGTAATTATTCCGTCCGACTATATGATAGAAAAGCTGCGCAAGGAAGATATGCTTCTTGCGTTTGATACCTCAAGCCTCTCAAATTATAAAAACATTGAAGAGAGCTTCAAAAACGCTTATTACGACCCCGAAAACAAGTATTCCGTTCCCTATACCTATGGTATGGTTGGAATCATATACAACAAGACGATGGTGTCAAAGGAGGACGTTGACAAGCAAAGCTGGGGACTTCTCTGGGACGAAAAATACGCGGGTAACATTCTGCAGTTTAACAACCCGCGTGACGCATTCGCAACCGCAATGTATTGGAAGGGGCTTGACATTAACTCCGAGGACAGCGAGGTCTGGGACGAGGCACTTAAGCTTCTTGAGGAGCAGAAGCCTATTCTCCAGGGCTACGTAAACGACGAAATATTCAACAAAATGAAGAGCGAATCCGCAGCTATTGCCGCATATTACGTCGGTGACTTTTTGACTATGGTTGAGGAGCAGGAAAATCTCGGCTTCTACTATCCGAAGGAAGGCTCTAACTACTTTGTTGACGCTATGTGCATTCCTAAATGCTCATCGAATCCTCATTTGGCAAAGGAATATATTAACTTTATGATCGGTGAAGAGGCGGGCGTTGCGAACGCTACCTACCTTGGATACGCTTCTCCAAATACCGCCGTTCAGAATAACGATGAATATATCGAGGCTATGAGCGATTACGCTTACGAGGGCGATAACGGAGAAAACGCTTACGATCTTCTCTACAACTATACGCCTGACAGCGTTAACGCATATTACAATTCCCTCTTCCCCGACGTGAACGCTCCCGCTTGCTACAGAAGCTTCACTCCAGAGGTACAGACTCAGGTCAACACCCTTTGGGAAAATCTTAAGATTTCGGGCTCGACTGAGCTTTGGGTTCACATAACGAGTATAACTATCGTTGTAGCGCTCTTAGGCTTTGCCGGATATACTACCTATATCAAGAAAAAGCGCTCACGCGATTACAGACTCAGGGACAAGGAAAAAATGCTCGCAAAACGCGCAGCGCAAAACAAACAATAGGCTAATTAAATATTTTTAAAGCTTTAGCTTTTAATATTGAAAAGTGAGGACTTGTGAAGTTCCTCACTTTTTTTATTGAATTCATATCAAAAAACGCATTTTTCCTTCGTTAAAATGCACAAAACCCTTTGTGCAAAACGCTGAAAATAAATTTTTTTCGATTTTTTTGTAACGTTTTGACGACTTTTAGGGTATTTATATATGAAGGAATTTTTTAGGTGATTTTGACGAATGTCATTATGCATATTGTAAAAAACGCATTTTGCCTCTTTTCAAGCGCCGTGATATATGGTACAATTATATTGTAGTATTAACACCAACGGAAGCATAAACAGCCAACGTAAACCAAAAAGAGCAAATGTACGAATAGGTACATCAAACGATGGACGAACTATAGAGATTCATTTTAGTGAAGATGGAATACATGGTTTCCCTATATACTAATTATTTGGAGGTAATTATGATAAAACAACTATTAAATGAATTTTGGCAATGGATGATAGAAGAACTAAACAAAACGCAGGATGACTATAACGAGAATGGATTAAATCAGAGGTTGAGAGAGTATGAAGATGATTTTCCAAAGTGGGAAGAATTATTATCTGCAGCAAGGAAAATTGTAAATAAAAATGCATTAGATGACGACTCAATATTCGATTTACTTACTGTTATGGGACTTGATAACGAAGGAGAAAACATTCTCGAATATATAGAAGATTACTCATCCGAAGAGCAATTAAAAAAAGTAATAGAAATTGGATTATCACATCCGCAATATAACACTCGTTGGCAGTTGAATTTATTGTTAGAGAGAAAAAAGCCTATAGGATATTGGGAAAAACTTCTTTTTTTGGCACAAGACAGAGATTCATACGTTCGTCAAAGAGCTCGTGGATCTATAAATTACATAAGGTTTGGAGAAGGATGGGATAAGTATCTTGAAAAATTGTTTTCTCAAAAAATATTAACAAAGAGAGATGTTTTAGATGATATAGTACCTAAGCCTGTT
>SVUD01000030.1 GCA_015063445.1 Oscillospiraceae bacterium | reverse complement strand
CTTACAGAGTGCGAATGCGAATGCGCTCCTCTCAATACCGAATCAAGCAAGGCGGTTATATCAATGCTCGGCGAGATCAAGTCGGGCGTTATGGCTATGAGCGAGGAGATAAAGGGACACGTTGAAAGCTCCGAAAATCTCGGTATCGCAAGCCTTGGCGAAAACGCATTTAACTTCACCGTTTCGGTCCGCTCCTCTAAGGCGGATAAAAAAGCGGAGCTTATAGCAAATCTCAAGCAGATAGCGGATAAATACGGCGCCGTTGTTTCGGTTCGCGGTGAATATCCCGCTTGGGAATACAAGAAGGACTCGCACTTAAGAGATACGGCTTGTAAGGTGTTCTACGATATGTACGGCAAAGACGCTAAGGTTATAACTATACACGCAGGTCTCGAATGCGGAATTTTCTCAGACAAAATCGAAGGACTTGACTGCATCTCTCTCGGTCCCGATAACTTTGATATCCATACGACCGAAGAGCATCTTTCCATTTCATCCACCGCAAGAGTTTGGGAATTTATTAAAAACGTACTGAAAGAAATTTAAGAAGGATTTTAAAATGAATAAAACAAGACTCAGAAAATACGCGTACCTCATCGCTTCAAAGGGAGCGAACGTAAAAAAAGGTCAGGAGGTATTCATTACAGCGGAGCTTGATCAGCCCGAATTCGTTGAAATGCTCGTCAAGGAATGCTACAAGCTCGGCGCAAAAAAGGTTGTTGTTGACTGGACCTATCAGCCTCTTGAAAAGCTTGCGGTAAAATACCAGAATTCAAAGGTTCTTTCCTCTCTTGACGATTGGCAGATGAAAAAATGGGAGCATCAGTTAGACGTTCTCCCCGCAAAGATATATCTCACCTCCGAGGACCCCGACGGTCTTAAGGGCGTTGACCAGAAAAAGTATTCTAAAGCGAGAGCCGCCCGCTCGATAGCTATTAAGCCTATAAGACGTAAAATGGAAAACCGCTATCAGTGGTGTATCGCAGGCGTTCCCGGTGTGGCTTGGGCAAAAAAGGTATTCCCCGGTATCAGAGCATCGGTAGCCGTTGAAAAGCTCTGGGAGGCTATTCTCGATACCTCTCGAGTTTGGGACGATCCCGCAACCGAATGGGATAAGCACAACGAGGACCTGCTTAACAGATGCAACTATCTCAATTCTCTCGGACTTAAAAAGCTTATATATCACTCGGAAAACGGAACGGATCTCACCGTAGGTCTCATTCCCGAGGCGCTTTTCTGCGGCGGCGGTGAAAACACCACGGAGGGCGTTTACTTCAATCCCAATATTCCCACCGAAGAGGTATTCACCTCACCTATGAAGGGCGACGCCGAGGGTATAGTTTATTCCTCTATGCCTCTTTCGTACGGCGGTCAGCTTATCGAAAACTTCTATATGAAGTTTGAGGGCGGTAAGGTCGTTGAATCGGGCGCGGAGAAAAACGCGGATCTGCTTGCCGAAATGCTCTCTGCCGACGAAGGAGCTTCCTATCTCGGTGAATGCGCTCTTGTTCCCTACTCCTCGCCTATACGCAAGAGCGGCGTTCTTTTCTACAACACTCTTTACGATGAAAACGCGGCTTGTCACCTTGCTATCGGTATGGGCTTCACGAACGTGCTTCGCGATTTTGAAAAATATACCGAAGACGAGGCTCATGCGCTCGGAATCAACGATTCTGTAACTCACGTTGACTTTATGATAGGAACAAGCGACCTCTCGATAGTTGGAATAGACAAAAACGACAAAGAGGTTAAAATTTTTGAAAACGGTGAGTGGGCTTTTTAATACAAATATCGATTTCTTAGCTCAAAAAAGAGCAACAAAAGGCTTACTTGTAAATAATAGTTAGAAAAAACGAACAGTTTTGCATATCACGGTCAAACCGTATTGCACTCTGTTCGTTTTTTATTTTGAAAACAATATTCAATTTTTACAAACAATTCTGTTAATCGAATCTATTAATCAAGTATTTACGATATCGTTTATTATACTCTCAGCGCATCTCACTCCGTCAACCGCGGAGGAAACTATTCCGCCGGCATATCCCGCTCCCTCGCCTATCGGATAAAGTCCAGAGACGGTGGGCGTCATATATTTTTCATTGCGAAAAACTCGCACGGGTGAGGTGGAACGTGTTTCAGGACCTGTTAATACCGCTTCGGGATAATAAAAACCGCGCATCCAATCATCGAAAGCATTTATTCCCGCTCTTAACGACGGCGCTACGGCAGCCGGCATATATTCTTCAACTTTTGCCGCCAAAACTCCGCACGGGTAAGAGGGTTTTACCTCAAATAAGGACTTAGGACTGTTTTCCTTCATAAAGTCTTCCATAGTTATTGCCGGAGCTTTATAATCACCGCCCGCAGTGAGAAAGGCTTGTCTTTCTATCTTGCGCTGAAAGTCAAGTCCCGCAAGAGGCGAATCGGATTCAAAATCATCAGGCGTGAAGCTGACAAGATGCGCCGCGTTTGAATTGCCGCCGTCTCTCTTCTCCTCGCTCATTCCGTTGGTTACTATTCCGCCATTTTCACTTGCGGCGGCAACCACCGTACCCCCTGGACACATACAAAAGCTATAGACGCTCCTGCCGTTATCGAGATGAGTTACAAGATGATAGGACGCCGTTCCTATTTCAGAGGGCGGATTTTTTTCACCGAGAACAAGCTCGTTTATATATTCTCTCGGATGCTCTATTCTGAGACCTATTCCAAAGCTCTTGGCTTCCATTTTGATGCCCATAGCGTATAGCATTTCAAAGCTATCTCTTGCGCTGTGACCTGTTGCTAATATAACACGGTCAGTGGGTATTCTCTCTTTTTTGCAGTCTTTCTCATACTCGGCATAGCTTATTTTTCCATTATTCACGCCGAGCGAAATAAGCTTTGCTCTATATATAAAGCTTCCGCCGAGTGCTTTGATTTTTTCTCTTATTTCCTTTACGTAGCGCGGAAGCTTATCCGTTCCGAGATGCGCTCCGACTGTATAGAGTATGTCCTCGGGCGCTCCTGCCAAAACGAATTCAGAAAGGACCTTGCGCTTGTATTTATCCATTCCGCCGACCTTAAGCTTTCCATCGGAAAACGCTCCCGCTCCGCCCTCGCCGAACTGGATGTTTGACTCGCTGTCAAGCTCACCGTTTTTGAAAAATATATCAACGGAACGGCGTCTTTCTTCAACCGCGTCTCCACGCTCGATGATTATCGGGCACGCTCCCGACTCAGCAAGAGTGAGAGCCGCAAATAGACCTGCGGGACCCGCGCCTACCACAACGGGATTTTGAGAAAACTTAGCTTCGGGCACTTCAAACGTGTAATCGGGAAACTCGAAAACACGTTTTTTCATTTTAAGAAGTCCGCGCTCACGCTCCTCGGATAAACCAATACCGACGGTGAGAAGAAATTCCTTTTTCTCGTCTATTTTCAATACCTTTTTAAGTATAACCAAATCGTTTATCTCGCTTTTCTCTATCGGAAAGGATTCGGCTATAGCATCTTTGATTTTTTCTTCATTATAATCGGTACTTACCTTTATATCTATCTTTACCATACCGTTCTCCTTTCAAAGCGTTAAAGCGATTTTTCGTATACTTTATTTTAGCACAACCGAGTACATTTTGCAACCTGATTTTGCATAAAAGGGCAAAACTTTGTCCAATATAAGAATAACACTCATGAAGGGAGCAACGAATATGAAAAAATTGCTTATTTTATTGATAACACTATGTCTATTATCTACCTCACTCGTATCCTGCGGAAAAAAGGACGATGGTGAGGTATCGGTATTTTACTATACCTACAGCGACACTTATATTTCCGGCGTCAGAAGCTCTATGGATAAGCTTCTTAAGAATTCGGGTCTAAGCTTCAATAACTACGATGCAAACAGTAACCAAACGACACAAACCGAACAGATCGATACCGCTATTGCCAAGGGCTCAAGACTTCTTATAGTTAATATCGTTGATACGGGATCCGACGATGCGGCTAAAAACATCGTTTCAAAGGCTAAAAATGCCGATATTCCTCTTATATTCTTTAACCGTTCGGTAAGTGAGGGCGTGGTTTCCTCTTACGACAAATGCCTGTTTATAGGAACCGATTATGAAATGGCAGGACATATGCAGGGCAAGCTTATCGGAGATTACGTTCTTAAAAATTACGCTACTCTTGACCTTAATGGTGATGGAAAAATCTCGTACGTTATGTTCAAGGGACAGCAAGGAAACGCAGAGGCGGAGGCAAGAACACGCTACGGCGTTGAGGATGCAAACAAGGTGCTTAGCGATGCCGGAAAGCCGAATCTTGAATTCTATGACTCAAAGAATTCAAGCAAATATCTCGTCGACCAAGGCGGTAACTGGTCTGCTCAGGCGGCAAACGATTATATGAAAACTATTCTCTCCGCTTACAGCGAGGCTAATCGCAATATGGTTGAGCTGGTTATAGCAAATAATGACGAGATGGCGCTCGGCGCTCTTGCCGCGCTTCAGGAAGCCGGTTATAACAAGAGCGGCGGAAAAACCATTCCTATATTCGGCGTTGACGCAACTGACGCCGCCGTCGCTAAAATCAAGGACGGTTCTATGACGGGAACCATAAAACAGGATTCCGAGGGAATGGCTAAAGCAATAGTCAGCGTTACGAATAATATTTTATCCGGCCGCGGAATGCTTGACGGTATCGACAAGGATATGGCGGTTGGAAATTGGAGAATAAATATTCCTTATTCCGCTTATACGGGTGAGGACGATTCAAAATAAATATGGAAAATTCTACGCTTCTCCGTATGGAGAACATTTCAAAAAGCTTTCCCGGAGTTAATGCTCTTGACGGAGTTTCTCTTTCCGTCAAGGAAGGAAGCGTTCACGCTCTTATGGGTGAAAACGGAGCGGGAAAATCAACTCTCATGAAATGCCTTTTCGGTGTTTATGAAAAGGATTCCGGTGAGATTTATCTTAACGGACGGTCGGTTGAATTCAAAAGCGCAAAGGATGCGCTCACAAACGGAGTCGCCATGGTTCATCAGGAGCTAAATCAAGCGCTGAAGCTGACTGCCGCCGAAAATATGTGGCTTGGAAGATTTCCGAAGGCGATTAAAAATCTTCCTTTCATAAGTCGGGCGGAGATGATTAAAAAAACGAGCGAGGTATTTCTCTCGCTCGGTCTTGATATAGATCCCGATATGAAGATGGAAAAGATGTCAGTTTCACAAAGACAAATGGCGGAAATAGCAAAGGCTGTTTCTTACAACGCAAAGGTCATCGTTTTTGACGAGCCCACCTCCTCTCTTAATACAGAGGAGGTGGAGAGACTTTTTAAAATCATCGAAAAGCTTAAGGGTGACGGCTGCGGCATAATTTATATATCTCACAAAATGGAAGAGATACTGCGCATTTCCGACGATGTTACTGTTATGCGTGACGGTAAGCATATTGCCACACGCTCGGCGAGAGATATCACAACGAATGAAATCATCAAGCTTATGGTCGGAAGAGAGCTTTCAAAAAGATATCCCGAAAAAAACAGAAAAATCGGCAAGGCGCTTTTTGAGGCTGTAAATCTCTCTTCCGAATACTCTTCGCTTTCGGACGTATCCTTTACCCTTCGCGAAGGAGAAATTCTCGGTATATCCGGACTTGACGGCTCCGGAAGAACAGAGCTTCTCGAAAACATCTTCGGCACGTCCACAAGAAGAGGTGGAAGGCTTTATCTCCGAGGCAGAGAGATATATAACAGAACACCGGAGGAATCTATAAAAAACGGGTTTGCCTTCGTTACCGAGGAAAGACGGTCATCGGGAATTTTCGGTATACTCGGCATCCGTGAAAACACGGTAATATCATCGCTAAAAAAATGGCGAATAGGCCCTCTTCTTTCAAAAAGAAAAATGAATAAGATCACCGTTGAATATATCAAAAAGCTCGGCGTGAAAACTCCGGATGAAAACACGAAGATACGCTCACTTTCGGGCGGAAATCAGCAGAAGGTAATATTCGCAAGATGGCTGCTTTTAGAGCCTACGGTGCTACTGCTTGACGAACCGACGAGAGGTATTGACGTCGGCGCTAAATATGAAATATACGAGCTTATTTGCGATCTCGCGCGATCGGGACGGGGCGTTATTCTCGTTTCCTCAGAAATGCCCGAGCTTATAGGACTATGCGACAGAATCATTGTCCTTAGCGGAGGCAAGCTTGCCGGCATAACCGACGGAGATGCGTCTCAGGAGGAAATTATGACTCTTGCCACAAAATACGTTTAAACACGCTCGAATAAAATCTAAACGTCTTAATAAAGAAAGGACTTTTATGGAAGAAAAGAAAAGCTACCGTGATAAAATCAAGGGCGCATTTCACGGTATGGGAAATAATATAAAGGACAAATACAAGTCCTTTTCATCTCTTTCCCTCTCGGATAAAAGACGAAAAATCACGGATACATTTTTAAACAACGCTATGTTTATAATGATAATTACCGCAGTTATTATTATCGCGATTATGAAGCCGAGATTTTTGTCAGCAGCGTCCGTTATAAACATAATTTCCCTAACTGCCGCAAGACTGCCTATCGCTTTAGGTATCGGCGGAGCTATCGTTTTGACAGGTACCGATATTTCCGCGGGACGAGCTGTTGGACTCACCGCATGCATCAGCGCGGCTCTTCTTCAAAGCGCGGGATACTCATCTAAAATTTTTCCTAATCTCAATCCACTGCCTATAGCCGCCGTAATTCTCGCGGTCATCACAGTGGGCGCGCTTATCGGATTCGTAAACGGATTTTTCGTAGCGAAATTCAAGCTTCATCCATTTATTGTAACTCTTTCAACTCAGCTTATAATCTACGGTCTTATACTCTTATTTTTGCAGATCGGCTCTAACGGCGGTCAAACTCTTTCGGGACTTGACGGCTCGTATCTCGAATTTATCGCGGGGCCGCTTTTCAGAATTAAGGGTATCGCGATTCCGAAATACGTTCTGTTTTCGGTAATACTAACGGTTATAATGTGGATTATCTGGAATAAAACCGTTTTCGGAAGAAATATGTTCGCCGTCGGCTCGAACGAGGAGGCTGCAAACGTTTCGGGCGTTAACGTTTTTATGACAGTTGTAGGCGTTTTTATCCTTGCCGGTATTATGTATGCGATAACAGGTTTTATTGAGGGCGCTCGCATAGGCTCCGCGGCATCCTATACGGGACTTAACTACGAAAGCGACGCCATCGCTGCCTGTGTTATAGGCGGTGTTTCTTTCGTAGGTGGCACGGGAAAAATAGGCGGAATAGTAGTCGGTGTTCTGCTTTTGCAAATAATCTTCGTAGGTCTTAATTTCCTTTCTGTCGATCAAAACCTCCTATATATCATTAAGGGTCTTATAATTCTCCTCGCTTGCGCCATAGATATGCGAAAATATCTGGCAAGAAAATAAACAGAATTTCATATAAAAAACAGAAGCGAGAGCAAGGATAGCGTTGCGCATTTCGGCACAATACGGTTCTTACTCTCGCTTTATATTAGAAGGGATAAACTTAGGTTATGGATAACAACAAAATCATAAACGATTCAAACGAGGCTCATGACAATCACTCGCAAACCCGAAGAAAAAGTATTTACGACGGAATAAAAATCACCAAGCGAGGCGCTGATATTCTTATTGCCGTGATCTCATTTACACTTGCTGTTCTTTTTATATTCGCGTTATCAAAATCTTAATCAGCTTTTGCGTAAGTGCTGTAATAGCTCTTATAATTTTTTCCCGCCTTAAGATTAACGTCGTTGAGGATCATACCGAGAACGTTACCGTTTACGGATTCGATTCTTTCTATCGCGCCTCTCACGTTGGTAATGTTGGAATGATTTGCTCTTGCGGTTACTATGTATCCGTTTATTATATTCGATACGACGCCTGCATCGTAAACCTCACCGATAGGAGGCATATCAAGTATAATATAGTCATAGGTGCGCTTCCACTCCTCTACAAGCTCTGCCATACGGTAGCCCGAAAGAAGCTCTGAGGGGTTTGGAGGTATTTTTCCGCAAAGAAGGATATCAAGAGACGTATCCTGATACTTATGAACGACCTTTGAGGTTTCGCTTTCAATTCCCGCAAGAAGCTCTGAAAGTCCAACTTCTCCAAGCTTTCCAAAGAGCTTTGTAAACGAGGGGCATCTCATATCGCACTCAACGAGAAGAACCTTCTTATCAAGATTGGACATGGAAATCGCAAGGTTTGCCGCAGCAACGGTCTTTCCTGCCGCAGCAATATCACTCGTTACCGCAAATACGGGGTTCTTTGCTGCCGCAGCGGAGAAAATAACGTTTGTACGAAGAGAATTGAAGGACTCTGTCATATGGAAGGGAGACTCTTCCGTAAGAAGCTTGTTCTCATAGTGTCTCGGCGCAATAGCCTTTGCGTCCTTTTTCTTGCGGAATTTCCTGTTTTCTGCCTGCTCCTCGGGAGTTGCGAACGAGGGGATAACTCCAACGAGAGGATAGCTGAAGTTTTCTTTAATGGAATCCTCATTGTAAATAGACTTATCAAACAAAGCCTTGATGAAGAATACGGCGTATGTTATAACCGCAGCTACAACGGCAAGGATAAAGCCTATTTTAATGGGAGATGATTTTACGATGCTAACGTCCTCGGGACTTGTTACATAGCTTGTTGAAGTAACAAGGGCTGACAAATCCTTATCGTTTCCGAATACCTGCTGAACTGCCTCCGGAAAAACTGCCTGTAAGGCACTTGTAATCTCGTAAGTAACGTCACGCGACGCACTCTTGATATTGATGGAGAAGGAACAGGAATTTTCATCAGTTCCCTTTTTGGAGGTTATCATTTTTTCAATACCGTCAGCGCACGCTTTAACACTGTCATAGCCGAGCTTTTTCCAAAGTTCATTATATTCTGCTACCATAAGTCTCGGGCTCTCGTGAGTAGCAAGCTCAACGCACGAGGATGCGATCGAGGTTGAAGCCATTGTAAGCGTTGAGGTATAGTAAGACTCGGGCGAAACGTTTCTTACCATAAACGTAGACGTCGTCTGATACTTCGGCTTTTCGATGAATTTCGAGTAAACTACCCCGATAGCGCCGAGAAGCACTGCTGCAATGATCATAAAGATAAAGCTTTTTTTGAATATACCCACGAGATATCCGAAGGTTATTTCTTTTTCTTTCTTCTGATTTTCCATTTTGGAAATTCCTTTCAATGTGAGGTTTATTTATTTATTTTTAAAAACTTAATTAAAAGCCTTGGGATCTTCTCCCGTAAGAGCCGCAAATGACGTTTCCGCGGACTCTGTTTCCATATTCGCCGACACGTCGTAAAGCCTTACTCCCGATATCACCTTATTGAGCACCGAGAGAGAAAGCGCCGCCGCGCGCGGCTCGTTGGGAACGTATATCTGAGAGGCAAATCTCGTTAAGGCTGCCGAGGCGGTTATTTCGTTCGCGCTCGGCTTTTCCGCTCTATCGATAAACGCAACCGCCTCAAGAGGAAGCATTTCGGGAATTCCGTATCCCTCCTTACCTCTCCATGGTGTTCCCGCCGCATATATTTTACCGTCTATAACTCGCAAGATCGGCTTGTCTCCGTTCAGGATATGAACGCTTTTTCCAAACCGCTCGAGCCACAATCTTATGTGAGTAGTTTTACCGACACCGCTTCTTGCGGTAAACGCATACGCCTTACCTTTATAGGCGATGACCGCGCCGTGAAACACAACGGCATCGAAAAACGGGAGTCTTTCGGCTATTTTTCTGTAAAGCGCTATGCTTTCAAGATAGCCCTTGCCGTATCTTACGTCAGAGGCGGCGGCTTCATATTCGATATCGCTATCCGAAACAGATACCGAAATATCCACCTTTTCCGACTCCGTTCTGTAATCCTCTGTCAAGCGCTCGACAAATTCATACCGAGTTTCAGCCTCGACGTTAAGTCCTGCTAAAAACAGTTTCATATTATCTTCCTTTATTGTAAGCGTTAAAGAACGCATCGTTTCCTTGGCCTGTGGCAATTTTCGAGAAGCTTTCGGCATCTGACGAATACTCAACGTTTTTAAGATTATTGCAATCCTTAAAGACGTCGTTTCCTATACTGCTGAGATTTTCAAACACCTCTACCGTAATAAGAACTCCGCAAGACGAAAATGCTCCGTCATCAATCGTACGAAGCGACCTCGGAAGCACTACTCTCGTCAAAGAGAAGCACTCTGCAAAAGCCTCTGAGGAAAGCGCTGTTACAGCGTCTGATATTTCGATAACAGAAAGATTGTCACAGCGCGCAAACGCGCGGATTCCGATAACCTCTACCTTGTCCTGCATGGTAAACGTTTCAAGTCTTACGCAATATTCAAACGCGGCGTTTCCTATCATTTTCACAGATTCCGGAAGAGATACCGATATAAGATTTTCACAATACTGGAAAGCTCTGTCCTTTATCACACCGAGCTTTGAGCCAAAGGAAATTTCCTTAAGCTTCTGGCAGCCGCGGAACGCATCTATCTCTATCACTTCAAGAGCTGCGGGAAGCGTGAGAGACTCAACGCCAACGCCGACAAACGCATTGCGCCCTATTTTTTCAACACCCGAATACATTCTTATTTC
The DNA here is from genome assembly GCA_015063445.1 of Oscillospiraceae bacterium. Next base: position 13,189 of record SVUD01000030.1, on the reverse strand, counting down.
CTTTGCCGCCTTGCACTCAAAGAACGCATAATCCGGAACGTAGTATTCAAGAGATCTCAAATCAATTTTTTCTATAAGCTTGCAGTTGGCAAAAGCATACTCACCGAGCTTATTAACTCCGCTGAGGTCAACGTTCTGCAAAAGGACACAGCTTTCAAACGCTCTTGCGCCAACGTACTTCGTATTAGCTGTCAGAGCAGCGTCACTAAGCGCATCGCACGCTCTGAACGCTTCCGCTTCTATGCGAGTAACGTTGTTTATATTTATCGTTTTGAGCTTCGAGCAAAGCGTGAATGCCGAATATCCCACAGTCGTAAGAGAATCGGGAAGAGTTACACTCTTAAGCTCGGGGCATTGCCTGAACGCATCTGCTCCGATTGAGGTATATCCGTTCGGGATAACGACGGACTCTATTTTCGTTCCCGAGGCTACGCTGACGGGAATTTCGGTAAGTCCCGAACCAAACGTTATTTTCTTAAGACTCGGCGAATCGGCAAGTAAAGACTCGCCGACTTCTTTTACGTTATCGGGAATAGTAAATTCTACGAATGCCGTACGGACGAATACGTCGTTACCTATTTTCGTAAGAGTTTTGGGCATTGAAACCGAGGACAGCGCGCCGCAAAGATAAAACGCCTTGTCACCTATCTCGGATATTCCCTCTCCTAAAATTACAGATGCGAGTCTTTTACATTCGTAAAATACTCCCTTGGGAATTTTTCCGACACTGCCCGGCACCGTTACCGAGGTAAGATTTTCACAAAATTCAAAGGCTCTTTCGCCTATATATTCGAGTCCCGAATTAAAGAATACGTTTTTCAGCGCTCTGCACTGCGAGAAGGCTTCGTTACCTATACGCTTTACACCGCCGAAAACGATTTCCTCAAGCGTCATAACCGAGGTGAAAGAGCAATCGGATACTTCAAGAACGCTTTCGGGAAAGATTATTTTATTGATGTACGCATTGTAAGAAAACGCGGAAGATACGTACTTGACGTTTGCGGGAACGGAAAGAGATACAAGATTCGAAATTCCGCCCGTTGACTGTGTCGGAGTAGCGTAATCTGTTTTCTTAACGTTCTCTCCGTCAAGCTGCGTGTTATATTTGATAAGAACACCGTCACCAACTATAACAAGCTCGTCCTTGAGAGCGTTATAGTACGGCGTCCAATAAAAAGCATGCCCGCCTATTTCCCTGACGGTAGACGGTATATTTATCACCGAAAGCTTTTCACACTTTCTGAAGGCATTAGCACCGATAGATACAAGTCCTTCGGGAAGACTTGCTTCGCAAAGAGCTTCAACTCCCGAAAAAGCGTTTTCGGAAATGCTCTTTACGTAATCGGGGACGGTTACCGAGGAATACGATGCCTTGCGAGGCATTTTGAGAGCGATACAGTCACGCTTATTGTAAAGCACGCCGCCAACCTCTTCAAATACGGTATTCTCTGCCGAAACGTTTATATGAGCAAGGGCGACGCAATCCTCAAATACGTTCGTGCCAATGTTTTTAACGCTCTTACCTATATTTACACGCTTCAAGCCCTCGCATTTTGAGAACACGCTGTCACCAATCGCAGCGACACCGGAAAGATCAATGCTTTCAAGCTTATTGTTGCTGCCGAATGCGCTATCGTCAATCACAAGCTCTTCGGTATTAAAGTTTACCGAGGACAAGGAAACGCAGCCGTAAAACGCGGAATTTCCTATACGCTTAACCGAAGCGGGAATTTCAATTGATGAAAGACCTTCGCAGTTCGAAAAAGCGCTATCGGATATCACTTCGAGCTTCTCGGGAAGAGTTATGGATTCTAATTCCTCGCATGCCGCAAAAGCGCCTATTCCAATGCTTTTAAGCTGCGCGGGAAGAGTTATCGATTCAAGGTCGGTGGATTTGTAAAACGCGCCCTCGCCTATTCTCTCAACAAACATACCGATGACAACGGATTTAGCGTAACACTCGGAGAACACGTTGTCTCCTATCTCCGTAACGAGCTTACCCGCAATAGAGGTAGGAACAACTATCTCTTCTATTCCTTTGTCGGATTCCGTATATCCAATTATTTTGACGGTATCATCGGGAAGAATTTCATATTCAAACTCACCGTGTATATACGCAGTTCTCGGAATAAAGACCTCGGGAGGCTCTTTATCCTTGTTCTTTCTCACGCAAGTTACTATGATAAGCACTACCGAGGCTATTACAAGCGCGGCGGCTATAGAAGAGAAAAGAAGCTTTTTGTTAAGCTTACGGCTCTTTTGCGTCTTTTCGCTTGCAGAAGCCTTTTTCTTCTTTTCCTTCGCGGATTTTGTTTCCTTGGTCACTTTGGTTACTTCGGATGCTTCGGTTGATTTATTTACTTTTGTTTTTTTACTTTTCTCTTTTTCTTTTATTTTCTTTTTACTCATAAACACTCGCTCGGGCGCATAGTGCGCCAAAATAAATTACTTTTATATTATATAATAATAAGGAGCTCTTGTCAATCCTTTTTGTTAAGTTTCGACAATTAAATTTCAAATCCTATTTTTTTAATCCGTTAGGCATGTGATTTTTTCCGTGTTTTTGAATAAGCGGAAATTTTTCGGTAAAAATATACTTCGATAGCTGAGCGACGCTATGCGAATCTATGCTCACAAAAGGAGAAAAAATGAAAAAGCTTCTGTTTATTCTTCTCTCTACTGTACTTCTCTGTGCTTTTGCGATAAGTGTAAGCGCTTCATTCGGTACGGGCGCGTCCGTTATCGCAAAGGACGTAAGTCTTGTTAAGACGGGTATCTACGGACAAAACGTATCATTCTCAGACACGGACTTCAAAACGGCTCTTGGAATTTCCGAGATTGACAAAATAGTTATCGTATCGCTCCCCTCCTCCGAGGAAGGAACTCTTATGGTGGGTGAACGCAGAGCTTACACGGGGCAGACCGTAAAGCGTAAAAACCTGACTTCTTTAACCTTTATACCAAAAAATGAAAGCGTTACGGAAGCCTCCTTCGACTTTAGACTTGATGGCGCTCAGGATTGCGCAATAAGGTGTAAATTGCGCTTTGTTGATAGGGTCAACTATGCGCCCAAAATTAACACGGATACGACCGAAACACTGAACGTAACAACACAAACGGGAATTTCCGTTTACGGACAGATCGAAGCTACAGATCCGGAGGGAGACGATATCGATTACATTATAGTTTCTTATCCCAAGCACGGAACTCTTCGTATCAGCGACACGGAAAGGGGCGAATTCTGCTACACGCCTAAATCGGATTATGACGGGAAGGACTCATTCGTTTTTGTTGTTCGTGACGAATACGGAAATTATTCTTATCCCGAAAAGGTTTCGCTGAAGGTTACGAAGCGTATGAGCGAGGTTGTATACGTTGATATGGAAGATTCACGAAGCTATAACGCTGCAGTGGCTATGACCGCTATGGGTATTATGAGCGGAAGCCGTGTGGGTGACGATATGTACTTTTCACCGGATGACACTGTAACGAGAGCGGAATTCGTTGCGATGGCAATGAAATCTCTCGGTATACGCCCCGACACAACTCTTAACAAAACCTTCTTTGACGATAATGAGGAAATACCAACCTCACTCGTCAGTTACGTAGCGACGGCTGCCAGATGCGGAATAGTTAACGGTTCTCTTGAGTCTGACGGATTAAAATTCCGTCCCCGCGATGCGATAACCAAATGCGAGGCAGCGATAGTTATGGCAAATCTTCTTGACCTGAGGGCAGAAAGCGCTGTATTCTCTACTCTTGACGGCATTGAGACAGTACCCGTATGGGCGAGAGGACACGTTGGAGCTATGTATTCAAGCGGTATATTTGAGGAAGGCTCTTTAACGAATATAGATGATAAGCTCACAAGAGAATCGGCAGCGGAATACCTCTACAGAATGATGAGTATAAAATAATAAAAAGCGGTGTTTTTGAGAACTTTAGTAGTCAAAAGCACCGCTTTTATGCTTGATAAATCGTTTTTTAAAAGTTGCAAGCGAAACGATCAAGAGTTTTCGATTGCTGAGATTACTCTTGCCATTTCCTTCGGGAGATCGGAGGGGGTAACTCCGTATTCCGAAAACTCCTTTGCGAGATTATCACCCGCTAAGCCGTGTATAAACGCCGCAAGGGCCGCAACGCCTACCGTATCAACAACGAGCGTTGCCGCAAGTGACGATAAAAGTCCCGCGAGAGAGTCTCCGCTGCCCGCCTTTGCGAGAGCGGAAGAGCCGCTTGTGTTTACGTAAGCAATTTCACCGTTCGTAATAACCGTCCCGTTTCCCTTTAGAAGAAGCGTAACCTTGTTTTCTTTCGCAAAATCGACGGCGCATTTTTCTCTGTTTTCATTAATATAGGCTACGTCAAGCCCCGAAAGCCTTGAAAACTCCAACGGGTGAGGAGTAAGTATGACCTTTCGCTCGGCGCTACGCAAAAACCTACATGCCTCTTCCCTGTTATCTGCCATTGAATTTATCGCATCGGCATCAAGTATAAGCGTCCCGCCGTCCTCCGAAAGCAACGCTGAAATAAGAGCGAAGAGCTTATCGCTTTTTCCCGAGCCGCATCCGACGAGCGTTGCGGTTGCTCTTCTTTGCTCTGATACAAGTCTTTCCATATCCGATGGCGTCAGCTTATCGGCATCCGGGAAGGCTTTGAAAATGGTTTCCGGGAATTTTGATAAAAGAGAGCTTTTCAGCTCTCCCTCCGCGCCGAATTCAACGTATCCGACGCCGCCTCTCAGCGCCGCCTCGAGAGAAAGATGAGCGGCGCCCGGATAGACGCTGCTCCCGACGTACATAAAGAGCCTGCCGTAGCTACCCTTATTTGAATCCTTTTTTCTTTTTGGAAGTGTTGATTTTGCCCATTCGAGCGAAGTATATTCATATTTCATAAAGCAAAGTTCCGTTCTGAATATTTGATTTGATTTTAACATATTTAACTCATTTTTGCAACCTCTTTTTTACTTTTTTTAACTAAAATATCTTTACAAAGTGATATTTTTGTGCTAAAATAAATACACTTATTAAGTAAATACATGCAAAGGAGATTTCATTATGGCAAAAAGGTTAATTATAACGATAGCCCGTCAATATGGAAGCGGCGGAAGAGAAATAGGCGAAAGAGTTTCCAAAATTCTCGGTATTCCTCTTTTCGATAAGCAGCTTATCGCAGATGCGGCAGCACTGGGAAATCTCGACGAGGAAGTGCTGAAAAAGACCGACGAGACCGCAGCGAACAGCTTACTCTATACACTCGCTATGGGCTCTAACGTTGCGGGCGCTACTCTGCATTTCGGATATAAGATGCCAATTAACGATAAGCTTTTCATTCTTCAATCCGAGGTTATTAAGGAATACGCAAAGAAAGGCAGTTGCGTTATAATTGGAAGATGCGCGGATTACGTTTTGCGTGAGGAGAAGGATATATTCAGGCTTTTCGTTTACGGTGATCTTGAGCATAGGAAAGAAAGAGTCAAGGAGCGTCATCCTGAGATAAAGCCCTCTCAGATAATTGACATCATAAATAAAACAGATCGCCGACGCGCTTCATATTATAATTTCTACACCGGCAACAAATGGGGTAAATACGATAACTACGATATGGCGGTTAACTCCTCTACTCTCGGTATCGAGGGCACAGCTCAGCTTATAGCAAGCTGCGCTAAGCGTCTTATGGAGGATAACTCATTTTAAACTGTTTTAAAATGCTGTTTAAGTCATATAGTTTTTAAAAAACAAACAAAAAGCAATCATATCCGTGACTTTCGTCTTGGTTTATGATTGCTTTTTTCGTTTTGAAAATCTATTTCTGCGTTTCGCTTACTTCTATACACGGAATATAGCCGTTTAATTTAATAATGCTTCTTGATTTTAAAGCTCGGAAATTATCTTCGCTATCGCTCCGTCTTTAACACTCACAGTTATTCTGTCTGCAGCGAGCTTAACCGTCTCCGTTGCGTTGCCTACCGCATAACCTATATCCGCAGCCTTGATCATATCGATATCGTTCTCAAAATCACCTACGCATACCAGCGTATGAGAATTCGTATATTCCTTCAAAAACAAGGCTGCCGATGCCTTTGTCAAGCTTTTGTCGAGAACCTCTATCAACCGATATGAGCTTCTGACAACAATAAATCTATCGCCGACCGACCGCCTAATACGGCTGTAAACCGCATCGCTTTCCTCCTTCGAAACGCCTTGGCGCAGCTCTATTATAAACTTATGCGTGTTTTCGCAAAGCTCTTCGGTAAGCAGATGACCGTCTTTTTTCGGTATACGCAACAAGCCTTTCTTCGGGAATAAAATTAAGTTTTCATAAATCTCGGCGGCTTCGGCATAGGATAACGCAAGCTCCTTTGTAAATCCAGACATATAGGATTCACGTACTATCTTGCCGTTATCAATATCGTATATAACCGCTCCGTTTGCGTGCACTATCGGAACGCCGAACCTATAACCGTCGTAAATATTCGGTAAAGTACCTACGTCTCTGCCGCTTACAATGGTAAACAGTCCTCCCTCGCGACGAAATTCACGAATTGCTTCTAAGTTGTTTTCGGGAATTCTTTCACCGTCAAAGAGCGTTCCGTCAAAATCGGAGCATATAAGAAATCCTGAATATCTTCCCATGGTTTTAAACGATCCCAAACAGATTCTTATTTCAGGCTTTTATAAAATTCTATTTTCTCAACAAGGCTTCTGGCGGTGTCAGCCATAAATTTAGCTGCGGTTTTGTGCATTTCGGGAAGGAAGCCAACAAAGAAGTTATCTGCCTCAAGGGTTATATCTCCCTCGTAGTTTATATCCGCAAGGGCTTGGCATACCTTATCCCAATTGATTTTAGCTACTCCCGGAAGCGTATGAAGATCTCCGACGTAATCAACGTCATGAACGTGCAGACAGCCTATTCTGTTTCCGATACACTTTATAGCGTCATGAGGCTCTCTGCCGCAAAGGGCAACGTGTCCGAGGTCAAGGCAAATAGTAAATACCTCGGGATCGTTGAGAGTATCATACAGACGCGCAAGCTCTTCGGGCGGAGCGCATACGTCGTCACAGATGTACTTTGCTATGGGGTGGCGCTGCCACATATTCTCGATAGCGATTTTTACGCCGTACTTTTTCGCAAAGGGCTTAAGAGCGGTATAGAACTCTATGTTTTTCTCGAAAAGCTCCTCTTCTCTGCCGTAATATCTTCCGTTCTGTCTCGGATGAACGACAATATTCTTTATTCCAAGGAGAGACGCAAACTCAAACGCTCTCGGTAAAAGAGGAACAAGCTCGTTTTCGTAAATCTCGGTATTGGAGGTAAATGGCGCGTGAGCCTGATTGAATACGACGCCGTTTTCATTCGCTATTTTAAGGATTCTTTCGGCAACCTCCTTGTAATCGTCCGTAAACGGCGCTTCTTTTGTATTGAACATGGAAAAATCCATTGCGGTATAGCCTGCTTCAATAAGCATTTTAACGGCTTCTTCCAATCCGTATTTTTTAGCTAAGTAATCAGTGGTTGATGAATAACGCATTTTTCTTCTCCTTGTTTTTTTATATTCTTTTAGTCGTAAAGGCTTTTTTACTTGCTTTGGTAAAAAGCTTAGCCGGATTTTTTATAAATCGTTACGCTTGGCTACCGTAAAGCGTTTTATCAGAAATTTTTGGGATATATTCCGTCCTCAAAAAATTTCTTAAATGCTCTGACAACCTCGGCTTTATCCTCTTTGTAGGTAACTCCGTACCATTTATCCACACCCTCAATCATCTTAACGTCCGCCTTGCCCTGAGAGAGAAGCTCTCCTACCACCGACGGCATATAGAACTCGCATTTTTCGGGATTTGACTCGAGGTTCTTCTCGAGGAACAGAGGAAAACGCTCGGCGCATTCCTTTATATACGACTCGGTGAAGCCGAACAAATTCATAGAAACCGGAGTTTCGGGTAAAAGCTCGTGCTTTTCATCATTTTCAGAGTAATAGATTTTTCCGTTTTCAACTCCTACCTTCGTTCTCTCGGTTATAGTTTTGAGATAAGAGCTTTCGTCAGCCTCGCATACGCCACGGCTTACCGTTCCCTCTTCGGTAACGGTATTTTTAATTTTGTAAGCCACCATAGCGTAATGATATTTATCGGTGTCCTCTGCATTCTTCAAAAACTCGTACATTTCGGAAAATGCGTTTCTTCCGTAATAGTCGTCTGCGTTTATGACGGCAAACGGAGCTTTTACAACTCCGAGGCAACAGGCTATTGCGTGTCCCGTTCCCCACGGCTTGCGTCTGCCCTCGGGAAGAGTGAAGCCCTCGGGGAGCTTATCAAGCTCCTGATATACGTACTTTACGTTTATACCCTTGCCTATGAGGTGAGGGTCCATTACCTCTCTGAAATCCTTTTCAATCTCTTTTTTGATAATGAACGTTATATCACGGAAGCCCGCTCTTATTGCGTCGTAGATAGAAAAATCAATAATTATGTGACCGTAATCGTCTACCGAGTCTATCTGCTTGAGTCCGCCGTATCTTGAGCCCATTCCCGCAGCGAGAACAACGAGCTCGGGGTTCTTATTATTCATAAATTCTCCTTTTAGGCACAGCTTATAATCAGCTCTGCCACCACTCATTATTATATAACATACTTATTTATTTTGCAAGAGAAAAAGAACCAAAATATTTTAAAATTCTCCAAAAAGATAAAAATATCGCAATCGCTCTTGAAAAAGAGGCGAATTTGTTGTATACTTACTTTGAAAATATTTTTTCAAAGGAGAATCAATATGAGCACGTTTCATTTGGTAGATCATCCGCTTATTCAGCATAAGCTCACAATAATGAGAAAGAAGAACACGCCATCTAAGGATTTCCGTACGCTTCTTGACGAAATTTCAATGCTTATGGGTTATGAGGTTACGGCAAACCTTCCTCTCGAGGACGTTGAGATAGAAACCCCTATATGCAAAACGACAATGAAGAGAATAGCAGGCAAAAAGCTCGCTATTATTCCTATTCTGCGCGCCGGTCTCGGCATGGTTGACGGTCTTTTGAAGCTCGTTCCCGTTGCGAGAGTCGGACATATAGGTCTTTACAGAGACGAAACAACTCACGAGCCCGTTGAATACTACTGCAAGCTCCCGACGGATATTTCCGAAAGATTTTCAATAGTAGTCGATCCCATGCTCGCAACCGGCGGCTCGTCCTCAGACGCTATTACGATGCTCAAAAAGCGCGGCGCTAAGCATATAGTTCTTATGTGCCTTGTTTCCGCTCCCGAGGGCGTTGCGAGAGTTCAGAAGGATCACCCAGACGTTGATATCTATTCCGCGGCGCTTGACGAAAGACTTAACGAAAACGCTTATATTGTTCCCGGTCTCGGTGATGCCGGTGACAGAATTTTCGGTATAAAATAATATGCGTGAGCTTATTATCGGCAAAAACGATGCCGGGCAGAGACTCGATAAGTTTATAACGAAAACTCTCGATATGCCCATGAGCCTTCTTTACAAGTCTATAAGACTGAAGAAGATAAAGGTCAACAGAAAGCGCGCGGAAGCCTCGCAAAAGCTTTCAGAGGGCGATACTATACAGTGCTTTCTCGCCGATGAGTTTTTTGAAAAGGGACGCAAGGTCGGATTTTCGGAAAACTCGGAGCTTGGCAAGGAGACTCTCGAAAGAATAAACGCAAGGCTGAATATCGTTTACGAGGACGAAAACATACTGCTCGTCAATAAGCCTCAGGGTATTTCTGTTCACGAGGACGAGGTCAGCAAGTCCAATACTCTTATATCCTACGTGCAGAGCTATCTTTATTCTAAGGGCGAATACGATCCCGAGCGCGAGCAGAGCTTTGCTCCCGCACTTTGCAACAGAATAGACAGAAACACCGCGGGAATAGTTATAGCCGCAAAAAACGCTATGGCTCTTCGGGTAATAAACGAGAAGATCAAGCTTCGTGAGATAGAAAAATTCTATCTTGCCGCTATACACGGCGTGCCCGAAAAGAAAGAAGATACATTACACGGATACCTATTAAAAGACTCTAAAACCAACACGGTAAGGGTCTATGCCAAAAATCCGCCGATGGATGCTAAAGAGATTATTACAAAATACCGCGTTATCGCTAAAAAAGATGACTCGGCTTTAGTTGAGGTGGAGCTTCTCACGGGAAGAACTCACCAGATACGCGCTCATATGGCATTTATCGGACACGCTCTGATAGGTGACGGAAAATACGGTCGCAATCAAAAGGATAAGGCAAAGGGCTACAAGTATCAGGCGCTCTGCTCTTATAAGCTTAAATTTAACTTCAAAACCGATGCCGACGGACTTAACTATCTTAACGGCAAGGAATTCTCTATTCCAAAGAGCGACATTTATTTTACTAAGGAATTCTTTTGATTAGGCTCATAAAAACAACTAAAGTTTACAATTTACGAAAAAAACGAGTTGTTAAGAATTCAATCAATTCAAAGTCAAAGGATAAAAACACAAATATGACAAACAAAAAAAGGCGGAGAAACTGTTACACAGAATCTTCACCTTTTTTCGTTTTCATATATGGTTTTCGAGCTTTAGTCTATAATATTTCCTCTTTCAAAAAGAGGACTGTTAAAGAAATCGGCAAGTCCTATTTCAAAGCCTTCACACAATTCAAACAGTATTTTTAACGTGGCGCCTTTGTTCTTCAAATTTTTAATCTCGGAAATTGTTGACTGTGACACACCGCTTCTTATATATAATTTGTATGCAGTCATATTATTCTGATCAAGCAACTCATTGAGTCTTTCGGATATTGCTTCATTTAAATTCATGTTCTACGCCTCGTACTTCGTTTTTATTAAGTAAAGTATACTATTTTTTGAAAAATATATACTCAAACAAACCGTAGTACTTGATTTTTTCGAAGTATAGTGGTATAATAGTTAACGACTAAGATATCTGATTACTTACAACTCACTTGATTGATAAATGCTAAAAAAGATTTCTAAGGAGCAGAATGCAAAGTAAAGGCATATGATAAGCGTATTTTTAAATCTGATATTCGACATCAAAATTCATTATCATTCCACCGTCTATGCGATCCGCAAACAGATGCGGATTTTCAGCGTTAGACGCAAACATATCGTAATGATTCGGAACGTTTATTTTTGCTCTCAAGCGTTTTGCGATAGCAAGAGCTTCCTCTACGTTCATATTTCCCAACTTACCGTTTATACAGATAAACGTGACATCGGGAGAATATTTGGCGATATCAAAAAGTCTTTCGTTATAAAGAGTATCCCCGCTAAAGTATAGCGTCTTTCCCTTCGCTTTTACGATCAATCCGAAGGCTTCTACCGTATGATCGGCAAAAACTGCCGTTATTTCAAAATCACCGACTTTTACACACTCACCTTCATTGATGGCAATAACGTTCTCCCTTCCGAGACTCAAAAGCATTTCCTTGCCGCTGTTAGTTGTGATAAAAAGCTGCTTTAAATCTATTTTAGCGACAGTATCCGGGTCAAGATGGTCGAGATGGTTATGAGTACATATAACCGCATCGCAGGAGATGCTTTCGGGGCTTATCGGTATAGGCAAAAGCCTTGGTCTGCCCGCTATACGATTAACGCTGTCAGAAAGATACGGATCTATGATAATCTCGCTACGCTCGGTTTTTAAAACATATCCGCTTTGACCTAAGGGTCTGATGATCATTGTACGCTCTTACCTCCGTCCACGTATATGCTCTGTCCTGTGATATATCTTCCCTCATCTGAGCAAAGCAAGGAAATAATTCCCGCGCAATCCTCGGGCACTCCGTAAAATCCTACGGGAATACTGTCGGTAACCTTCTTTGCGTATTCGGGATCGGAAAGCGCCTCAATATTTCTATCGGTATAGATAACGCCCGGAGCTACGTTATTAACGGTTATACCTTCCTTTGCTAACTGCAACGAAAGAGACTGCATCATATTTGTCTGCGCCGCCTTTGAGGCTGCATAAATCAGCATATCGGGATGAGGCTTTGCCTCTTGAACGGAGCCTATAGTAATAATTCTGCCCCAACCCGCTTTCTTCATATTCGCTACCGCGGCTTGAATGAGCAGCATCGAAGAAACAAAATTACAATTCAGCTGCTCATAGCACGCCTCGGTTGTAATCTCTTGCCAAGGCGTACGATACTGCAAGGAGGCGTTGAGAATGAGAACATCTGCGTTTGCGACTGCCTCTGCGAGCTTTTTTGTCTCTTCTATATCGCAAAGATTTGCCGTGGCGATATCTGCCGCACCGCCTTTTTCTTCAATTTCATTCTTCAATTTTTTTATATGATCGCTTTCACTTACTCCGTGAAGAATCACCTTAAAGCCGTCTGCCGCCAAGCGAATTGCTATAGCTCTGCCTATTCCTCTTGATGAACCTGTAATGAATGCTGTTTTCATCTATTTACCTCATCAAAGCGCGGTCTGCGTATCATTCGGATCGCCGTTACGCGCGAGATCATATTCCTTTGACCAATCGAGGTCTCGATATTCTTCTCCTCGAGGATCATTTTTTATCCAATCAAGAAGCATATCGAGCATTTCCTCGGACCATGTGTTTTTATCTATCTGAGCAGTAGTGAACTTGCCCTGACAGATCATCTCAAATCCGAAATCGTCCTTGACGTGTGTTTTTGCTGCCCCCTCTACAACATCAGGCACAAGGTGAGCGGGAATAAAGAGAACACCGCCTCCCGCGCCGAATACAACGTCGCCGGGCAGACATACAGCGCCGCCGAAATTGGTAATATCATTCCAATCCTTCATAACGAATTCACGAATGGGCGTGGGATCAATGCCTCGATAGTATACTTGAACGTCGGGAACCTTTTTCATCTGCTCCACGTCACGTACGCCGCCCCAGATGACAGCGCCGCCTGTTTTTGTGCGGTTATGCAATGCGGTAGTAAGATTTCCTCCAAGGAATGTGCCCTTATAGATTTTGTCATACATATCGCAAACTACAACGTCACGCTCGACAAGAGAGTCAATAACCCATTGATTATAGTTACCCTTGAGTCCGTCCTCAGCGCCGCGCTTGAATTGAACCTCGTGAAGATCGGGGCGAGTGGGGGCGTATGTACATGTGACAGCGCGGCCTACGAGCTTTCTGCCGTCATCGTGGAGCGCATGCATTGGAGCGACTCCCCCACCTACGAACTGATGCTCGTAACCAAGC
>SVUD01000029.1 GCA_015063445.1 Oscillospiraceae bacterium | reverse complement strand
TTCAATTTTCAATGATCAAGCGACTAATACTTCGTATTAATCTGCACATATTTGAGAGCAGAAGTTGTCCTTCCGCAAATGTGCTTTATTATTCTATCATACAAATATTAATTTGTCAACCCCATTTTTGAATTTTTTTCAGTTTTTTTGATTTTTTAAACATTTTTGTCATTTTGACTATTTTCCAGCATGGAATATAACATAAATTGGCATAAATAAACTACAGAAAATTCGGCAAAATAAAAACAGAGTCCAAGAGAATGAGCCTGCAAAGGTTCTGATCTTGCAGGCTCGATTAATATAGATTTTAAAAAAATTCAGGAGATTATTTCTTATGTCTAAGAATAAGGTAAACGTTCCCGAAGCAAAGGCTGCTCTCAACAAGTTCAAGATGGAGGCTGCAAACGAAGTAGGCGTAACTCTTAAGGATGGTTACAACGGCGACCTCACCTCTAAGCAGGCTGGTAGCGTTGGTGGTCAGATGGTAAAGAAGATGGTTGAGTCTTACGAGAACAACCTCAAGGCTAACGGCTAATTTATCTGCTAACCGACTTATAAACAATAACTAAAACTGGGGCTGTCGTAGAGTTCTCTGCGGCAGCCTTTCATAATTGCAACTTAACGTGCGTAAAAGTTAAGCAGCGAGCCATAACAGCCCGCTGCTCTTTTGTTAATCGGTTTCTTTATAGCCCCACACTACGGGACAATCTGAGGAATTCCAAGAAGAATTCCATTCTTCAGGTTGACTTTCAGCCTCACAGTATATTGTAAGTTTGCCACATCCCGAGAACGCCCAGCCACCAATGATTGTTACGCTATCAGGAATAATTACAGTTTCGAGATTTGTGCAAGAATAGAATGCATAAGCTTTTATGGTTGTAATTCCTTCTGAAATCGTTACTTTATTTAGCGAACTATTACGAATGAACAATTCATTGGCAACAATCGTAGGCTTGCCGTTATCAATCACCGGAATAACTATCTCGGTGGCCGAACCAACGTAACCGATAATAGTATTCTCAGTATCACTTGTGAAGATAATAAATCCGTCTTCATCCACTGTGACTTGTGGTGTCTCATCAAGAGTTGTATGAACAATCTTCGCATAATAACCCACACTGCCATACTCCTCGCTACCTGCAGTTATATTAAGAGACGACAGGTTGAATATCTCATAAAGTTTAGTACAATCGTTAAATGCAGATGAACCTATAGCATTCAATCTTTCCGATCTGATAACGAGTTTAGCGAGATTATCACAATCATAAAATGCTAGGCTTCCAATTTCATATACGCGTTCAGGAAGATCTATAACCGTGAGTTTATCGCAGTTATAAAAAGCATTCCTGCCTATAGTGGTAAGTGCAGCTGACATAACTATATCACGAAGCGATGAACATTCATTAAACGCAACGTTACCTATCTCAACAACACCATCGGGTATTACTATGCTTTCAAGTTGCTTACAATTCGAGAAGCAAGAATTCGGTATTTTTTGAATTCCTTCCGGCAAAATAATGCTTTTTATTGCTGTGCCAGAGAACATACTTCCGCCAATCTCTATCAATCCCGAAGGAAGTTTAACGATCTCAAGCGAAGTGCAACCATTGAATGTACCTTCCATTTTTTTAAGAGATGTGAAGTCAGAAAAATCAACAGAAACAAGGCTTATGCAACCAGAGAACATTTCGTAACCAATGTCAGTAATTACTCCCGGATTTTCAAACACAACCTCCTTTAGTGACTTCATATTATAAAACGCATAAGGATCAAAAGATTTGACAGATGAAGGTATTGTGATTTTCTCAATACTCGCGCATCCCTGCAAAATCAGAGGAACATCTGTTACACCGTCAGGTACTCTAATCTCTCGCACAAGCTTACCATCGCAATACAGTTTCGAACTATTCGATAAAGGACCAACGCCGCTGGATAAACCAGTAAACCGTATATTGAAGAGTGAATCGAGGCTTGAAACATTAACTTTCTTCAAATTTGAGCATTCATAAAAAGCACCCCACATGGTAATAAGGGAAGATGGAATAGTAAATTCGGTTAATCCCGTACAATAACTGAATGCCTGGCTTTTTATTTCTTTTACAGTATCGGGAATATTAAACTCGGTGATCTGAGAGCATTTATAAAAAGCATATTGCGGTACTTTGGTAGCGCCATCACTCAAAGTAATTGAATAAAATTCAAGCGGAAGCATTCCGTGCTGTGTATCGCATTGCGTTGCTCCGAAAATCCAGCCGAGCCAAGAATTCGATGAATCTTCACTTTCACCAATAAACGGAAGAGTTATTCTCTCGATATTATCACAATAGAAGAATGCTCCGCTATCTATCTTTTTCACTGTATCGGGAACGATTACCTCTTTCAGCGTCATAACTCGGTTGAATGCCTTCGATGCTATTCTGCTGATGTAAATATTTTTGTAAGCTGCGGGAATGGTGATGCTCTCTGCATCTCCGTAATATCCCGTGAGAACGTACTCTCCGTTTGAAGAATCAAGCTCATACGCGAACGGAAGCGTATCGATTTCATATACAATACTACCCGGTTCTATACCGTACGTTTTGTAAGCAGAGGTATCTACCAGCTCTGCATATATATTCTGCTTTCCTATTTTCGAGCTTTCAAATTCCGCTGTATCCCAAGTAACCTCAAGAGTAACAGCCTCACCGTTGATCTCAAAAGTAACAGCGGTAGGAAGATCGATATCTTCTATGCTTCCGTTATAAGCAATCTCACCCTTAAGCATAAGCTGCGTAACTATGTTTGATATATCTTTATAAATTGCAGTGTATTCTTTTGACTTTTTACCTACGGTTATTTCAAGCTCTTTATCAAAACTGACTATAATTCCGTCCTCGTCAACCCAGTGAGAGAATCGCATACCGGGAGCGGGTTCATCGGGAGTAATAACAACCTTCTCGTTCGCAAGATAACGTCCGTCTTTGAAGCCGTCAGGCAGTTTTCCCCCTTTTACACTTACCTTGTGATATTCTCCATTTGCAGGTCGGGAGGTATTGTGTCCGAAGCTATTCTGAGCTGCAGTTCCATAATCAAGCATTGATGTAAACAGCTTTATCTGTCCGTTGCCGATATTTCCCTGCTCTTTCATGGCATGAACGTATTCGAGCACGCTAAACTTCATAACGTCGCTATAGTACTCTTTTCCCTCAATCACGACGCAAGAGCGGGCGAAAATATCATCCGTCATCCCCTTGGCAGCTATGCCGTTTGAGTAAAATATAAGACAGTTTTTCCCCTTTACTTTTGCTGTTCCGCTATTGGTAACTGCATACTTTTCTGTTCCGAGAGCATAGCTTTCTTGAGCCTCGTCCCAAAACAGCATCTTGATTTCATGCTTCGTTCTATCGAAGCCCTCATTATTTATTGCATAAAGAATATATAACGAATCCGAATATGATACGTTATTTGCAACTATGTCCATTTTTACATTCGCTGCTGCCTCAGCATCAAGTGTTTCATCTTCCGCATATGAAATTAAAAAGACAGAACAGATGCAAAGACACATCAATACTACCGCAATAAGCGGTTTAAAAAATTTAATATTCATTTCTTCTCCTTTCAGTACATAACCAGCCTTCTTCCTGAACATTTTCGTCATTCCACTCATTTTCATTTGGGCTTGTGGCAATGATATCGGCTACTTTCAGTGTAATGATTTCAAATTCGGGAATGGTATAAGATTCTTTTCCACTCATTTTTTCTCCTTTCTTTCCTGTATAAAATAAAAAGTGCGGCTACCGAAGTAACCGCACAAAAAACGCAAACTCCGATAGTCGCCAAACTATTCTAATATGAGGTATGCTTACACACCCGTATAGATGAAATTTGCATTTTTATCAAATTCAATTATACGGATATGCGAAAAAAAGGTATAACTATCCCTTGGAAAAACATACCTTAAATCTCATATTCAAATAGTTTGGCACACATATTTTACCACATTTCATTACAAATGTAAATAGATTTGCATAAAAAGAGTCAAAAAGGCAAAAAGAACCCAAGCCCTTAGCGTGATACTCTTAACGGAGTATTCACGCTAAACGATGTTTGCCCCCCAGGGCAAGTGATGTTGCCTTTGGCAGTGATGTTCACTGCGTGAATGATGTTGTGCCTTTGGCACAGTGGGCAAACATCACATCACTGCGAGCATTTGCGAGCAACATCATTATGCATAGCATAACATCACTTTTGCGTTAGCAAAAACATCACTAACAGAAAAAAAGAGCAGACATACAAGATTTTTCGCTTGCGTGTTTGCTCTTTCTGTTTGTATAAGGGTTTGGGCTTAGCCCATATTTGCGTTTGACCTGTCAAATGCGATGCTTGCACTTTTGCGAAAGTGTAAATTCTCCGCTAAGAACATCACCCCTTATGTCTTGAGTTCTTTTTATTTGTCACCGTTTTTTTGCCAATTCTATTTTTGCGCATTTCTTCACAAATCAGCAAGTGAAAACGGTAAGTTGCATTAGGTTAAATCAATTGCCACAAAATCCAACGAGCTCGTCAAATTCTTTTCTCTTCTTTTTGCGAAGCGCATCATCATCTTTTGAGTATCCGAGAGTTATTACCAGACGAACAGTGCCGTCAAGAGAACATATTGCTCTTATTTCTTTATCGTCAAGCCATCCGAGAATGCAAGAGCCAAGCCCTTGTGCTGTGGCTTCTGCGGTAATGTAAGCGCTGAGTATGCCAATGTCAATGGAGCGATAATCATTCTTCTTGATTTTTGCGCCGAGTGCGGCAGAAGCAACATATCTCTCCTCTGATATAACAAGCATAACGGGAGCGTCCTTTGCGAATTTATTCATTCCCATTCCGCTGACAGCTTTTGCTATTTTTTTAGCGACTTCTTTCTTGCAAACGGTTATGCGATAAGGCTGACCGTTACACGCCGATGGCGAAAGTCTTGCAGTTTCAAGAATTCGCATAAGCTTCTCTTCCTCTACCTCGCGTTCCGGATTATAGCTGCGGCAAGACTGCCTGTTTTCTGCAATTTCGGTAAAATTCATATTTTTCTCCGCTCAATCTTCATATTTTTACATATATCGTGTAAAACAATATTATCGCTAATAAGGATGCTATTGTACATGATGTTAAATTCACCACGTCATTAGTGAACCACTTAATTCCAGAAACAAAATTAGTTTTATTATCGCAGTGAGTTTCTTTTTCGGTTATAATCTTACATATAGAACATTGATATTTTACTTGTAACAACGACCCTAACATACTATCGATAACAGCACCTATAAAAGCGCAAAGCGTACATAAAACGCATAACTTGAATGAAATTATGCCGAACATTAGAGGAACGGTCGAAAATGCAAATGCAAATACAAGCGAACTCAGCGTTCCAACAAGTGACATACCGCCCGATATTCCTACATTGACACGCTTCATTCTGAATGGATCGTAAGCCTTCTTGGAAAGCATTCCGAAGCCCGAAGCAACTGTATCCGCAAAGCATTCCGCAAGAGAAGTACAGTAAGCAATTACAAAAACAAAGTGTTCGAAAATAACATAAAGCAGGGCGAAAATTGCCGGAATAATTCCGTTTGCGATAACCTGAAACGTATCCCTCGCACCGTTTTTTTGAGTTATATCATCGTCCTTTTTTCTCATTTTATTTTTGATTTTATCCACCAAAACGCTGAGCAAGAGGAAGGATAAAAGCAAAACGAAGCCAAAATTGCCAAGCGAAACCGAAACCGCAATGTCTAAGACAAGAGCCATTAAAATTCCTTTTTTAGTGAGAATTTTAGCAGATGCTGCAAAGGCGACGATAAAAGGTGTTGCAACAATGGGAATTATATATTCCATGACCGGATAGTCGGTAATGCAGAGGTACGTAAGCACTGCGGTGCATAACGGTAAGCTTATATTATCAAGACCGTACTCGCTGATAAGCTCTATCCCCGCAGCCAATGCGGAAATTGCGACGGCTTGTCCTAAGGTGAGACCAAGCTCATACACGCGAGAAAAGGTAATCGTTGAAAACAAAGAAAAAGCAAACGCCGAAAGCGTCCCAAAGAGACTCTTATTCCTATATATTTTGGGATTATGCTTCTTTATAAGCGAGCCGAATACTCCCGCAAGACCGTCACCGAAGGACGTGCAAAACACTGCGACACCGAATGCTAAAACAAAGCTATCAGCGAAAAGCGAAATTATCGCCATAACTGACATCGAGACACCGTAATATACCGTTCCCGGCGCATTGTCGGAATCAGATGAAATCATCGTGAATAACTTTTTTCTGTATGAAAAAGCAAGTAGAGCCGTAAAAATCAAGCAAACGGCAAGAAAATGGAGTCCTGCGCCAAAGAAGTGATAAAGTATCACCCATTCAAATCCTACGAGGATATGAACTATTTTCCTCGTGTACTGCTTAGGCATACCGAGCTTGTATGCCAACACGGAAAGCGCAAGACATAAAACGCCGTATAAAAGCGACGTCATATATCCTAAAATAATCATTACATTCACTCCGGAATTTAATCAACTGTGGATTATTATACCATAATTATCTCGTTTTTGCAACACGTATTTTAAATACGGAACTTGATTGCGTTTTACGTATACTTAATTTCATTCATTTGTTTTAAATGATATAAGATGTTTTTGAGATAAAAATGAAAATTTCGCATAAAATTCAAGGCAGAAACAACATTTTGATTGTCTCTGCCTGTTTTACGAGTATTAAATTATATCGTCGAGCTCGCTCTTCTGGTTGCCTTCCTCGTCCTCGCCCTCTAAGAGATTTATCTCTTTACCCGGGATAACGATTCCCTTAGTCATAGCTCTGACGTTTTCCTCGTGCTTCTTATCAAGAATCTTTTGCTTAGCTTTCTTGACAGAATCAAGATCAGCGAGAATTTCTTGGCTTACACTACCGTCGGCAAGAGTCAAAAACTTCTCGAAAATATCCGGGTAAACGAATATCTTCGTAACAGATTCAAATTTAACAGTTATATATTTTCCCTCATTGGAAATTACGACTCCGTTACCGAAAGCCTTATGCTTTACCTCAAGATTTTCAAAATTCATGGCGTCCTCCGTTTTTTTACTCTGCCCTGCGCAAACACAATCGCGCTTCCACTACATAATATTATATTTTTCATTATGCGTTACATTAAAGCCTTGCTATTCTAACAGAAATATATGTCTAAAGTATGAACAAAATACAAGTTTTTTTATTTTATATCGCTTTTGCAGTTTTTTCGTGAAAATTGCATAAATTTGGCAAATGATATATATGAAATTTAACTACACAAAAGCGAGCTATATAAAACAAAATTCCATGTTTTCGTATTTAACCTTCATACCTATATCCGCACCGAGAGGAAGCAGAGCCATCGCTATAAACAATTCTTCACCCGTTTCGTCCTCGAGATATGCGTACTCTCCCTCAATTCTTGTAATCTTATAAATTTTCTCCATATTATACTCCATACCTGACAAAAGCTGTTTAACGAAAGCTATACGTCAAAATAAATGAAGCTTCCATTAAACAGCCTTGACCAATTTATCGTTTTACACGTTATATATTTATATTAAAGCTCTACCATCGACTCATCCCAGATTTCAGGAGCTTCATATCCGAGAAGATTTACTGTTGTTGCGGCTACGTTGGAAAGTCCGAAGTCCTCTCTTCCAAGCTTAACGCTATACTTATCAGCAGTGAAATTATCGTAGATGATGCAAGGAACGGGATTGAGCGTATGGCTCGTTTTTGCCTTGAAGCTTCCGTCCTTTTCTACCTTAGGACCTTTAGTCTTCTTATCTATCTCGTACATTTCATCAGCATTTCCGTGGTCAGCGGTGATAATAGCCGCGCCGTGAAGCTCGTCGACCACCTTAAGAAGTCTTGCAAGCTGGAGATCAAGTGCCTCCATAGAACATTCTGTAGCAAGGAATGAGCCTGTATGACCTACCATATCTCCGTTGGGGAAATTAACTCTAAGGTACTTATACTCACCTGATTTAAGGCACTCTATAAGCTTATCGGTTATTTCTGCGCACTTCATCCAGGGACGCTGCTCAAAGGGGACTACGTCAGAAGGAATCTCTATATAGGTTTCAAGCTCTTCAGAGAACTTACCGGATTTATTTCCGTTCCAGAAATAAGTAACATGACCGTATTTCTGCGTCTCGGAAATTGCAAGCTCGTTAACACCCGCGCCAACGAGATATTCTGTCATTGTGTTAGTAATTTCAGGGGGATTTACAAGATATCTTGAGGGAATATGAAGATCACCGTCATACTCAAGCATGCCCGCGTAAAGAACAGCAGGCACTCTCTTTCTGTCAAACTTATCGAAATCAGCACCGCTTTCAAACGCCTTGGATATCTCGATGGAACGGTCGCCTCTGAAGTTGTAGAATATAACGCTGTCTCCGTCATTGATAGTTCCTACAGGCTTTCCGTCCTTAGCAATAACGAATGGGGGGAGATCCTGGTCGATAACCTTAAGCTCCGATCTGTAGGTATTGATAGCCTCCTCTGCGGAAGCAAATTCTCTGCCCTCACCGAGAACGTGAGTTTTCCAACCAAGCTCAACCATGCCCCAGTTTGCTTCGTATCTGTCCATAGTTACCTGCATACGTCCGCCACCGGAAGCAATTGCGATATCAAGACCGCTTGCACGAAGAGCAGCGAGATATTCCTCGAAAGGAAGAACGTAGTCGAGAGCACTCGTCTCTCCAACGTCTCTACCGTCAAGAAGAATGTGAATTCTTACCCTTCCTACGCCCTCTTCAGCGGCGCGGTTGATTAGCGCCTTGAGATGATCTATATGAGAGTGAACGTTTCCATCGGAGAAAAGTCCCATAAAATGAAGGGTGGAGCTGTTGTCCTTAACGCCTGAGATAAGAAGCTTCCAAGTCTCAGACTCAAAGAGCTTTCCCGTTTCTATAGACTGAGAAACGAGTTTTGCGCCCTGAGCGAACACCTGACCTGAGCCGAGCGCATTGTGTCCTACCTCGGAGTTACCCATATCGTCATCGGAAGGAAGACCTACTGCCGTTCCGTGAGCCTTGATCTTAAGCATAGGATAATTTGCCATAAGATAGTCGAGCGTGGGAGTATGCGCCTTAGCTACGGCATTTGCGCCGTTATCGGGAGCTATTCCGACACCGTCCATTACTATTGTAAGAAGAGGGCCTTCAACCCCGTTGAATTTGTTGGATTTCTTTAAATTAGCCATTTTGATTGCCTTTCCTTATTCATATTATATATCGGCATCCTTCAAATAAAGATGACCGTTTTCCGTAATAAATTTCTTTCTCTCCTGAAGAGCGTCGCCAAGAAGAACGTCAAACATTCTTGCCGTTTCACCGGCATCCGCAGGAGTCACCGCAATAAGACGTCTCGTCTGCGGAGACATCGTAGTTCTCGACATCATTTCGGGCTCGTTTTCACCAAGTCCCTTCGAGCGCTGTATGGTATATTTCTTACCTCCAAGCTTTGAAAGAATCTCCGTCTTTTCTTTCTCATTATAGGCAAAGTAAGTTTCACCGCCGGACGTTATCTCAAAGAGGGGTGACTCGGCGATAAAAATTTTGCCCTTTTCAATAAGAGTCGGTAAGAGTCGGTAGAACATCGTGAGAAGAAGGGTTCTTATCTGGAATCCATCCTCGTCGGCATCCGTACAGATGATGATTTTATTCCATTTAAGCGCATTGTAGTTGAATATACCGACGTCACCCGGCTTGTTTGTTTTGACCTCAACGCCGCATCCGATAACTCTCAAAAGATCTACTATTATATCACTTGCGAATATCTTCTCATAGCTGCTCTTCATACAGTTAAGGGTTTTACCTCTTACGGGAATAATAGCCTGGAATTCCGCGTTTCTCGCAAGCTTACAGCTTGACATGGCGGAATCACCCTCAACTATATATATCTCGCAGACTTCGGGATCCTTAAGATGACACGGAACGAATTTTTCAACTCTTCCCGATACGTCCATTGTACCCGAAAGCTTCTTCTGTATCTCTTTTTTAGTTATTTCAAGGCTTTCCTTTGAGCGCTTGTTCGCAAGAACCTGATTTACTATGACTGAGGATTCATTGGGATGCTCGGTGAGATATATCTCAAGATTTGTCTTTATAAACTCGGTAAGAGCCTTCTGAATGAAAGCATTCGTGATTGCTTTTTTCGTCTGATTCTCGTACGAGGTCTGAGTTGAAGCAGAATTAACTATAATAGAGAGGTTATCTTGAATATCGAGGAATGACACCTTTGATTCGTTCTTATTATACTTGTTTTTTGCTTTAATATACTTGTCAATCGCATACGCAAAGGCATTTTTTACGGCTTTATCGGGAGCTCCGCCATATTCAAGGAACGAGGAATTGTGATAATACTCAGCCATTCCGGATTTTGCGAAGCAGAAGGTTATATCAGCCTTGAGCTTATAATCCTTCATATCCTCACGGTCTCTTCCCTTTGTTTCGAGGTGCCACGAAACCGGGTCGGTCATCGAAATACCGCCTACGATCTCCTCCATATAATCAGCGATACCATTCTCATAATAAAACTCTGTTTTTTCGTAACGACCTTTCGTTCGCTCTACTTCCATTATGAAGCGAATTCCGGGATTTACAAAAGCCTGTCTTCGAAGAGTATCACTGAAAAATTGCTCGGGGATGTCTATCTCTTTAAATACCTCAAGGTCGGGACGCCAGCAAATAATAGTTCCCCTCTTCTTATCCCCTTGCTCTATATCGGTAACTTTAAGTTTCCCCTTTGGCTCACCTTTTTTAAAGCTTATCTCGGACAAGGTCTTTCCGTTATATGACTTGACCGTCATAAATTCACTCGAATACTGAGTAGCCGTTGCGCCGAGTCCGTTTAAACCGAGAGAAAACTCATAAGCGGAGTTTCCACTGTCGTTATCGTATTTACCTCCCGCGTAAAGCTCGCAGAATACGAGTTCCCAGTTCCATCTTTTTTCCTTCTCGTTGTATCCTAAAGGAACACCGCGCCCGAAATCCTCTACCTGAATCGAGAGATCGAGATTTTTTCTGACGATTATCTTATTACCGTAGCCTTCTCTTGCCTCGTCGACAGAGTTAGCCAAAATTTCGATAAACGAATGCTGACATCCGACAATATCGTCCGATCCGAAGATAACCGCAGGTCTTTTTCTTACTCGTTCCGCACCCTTTAACGATTTTATGCTTTGCTCGTTATAGTCCGTTTTCTTAACCGCCACGGAGCGTTTCCTCCTATTCCATAATCTGCACAGTCGTTTTTTCAACAAAGTTTAGTATAACATATAATTTTAAAAATGTCAAGAAATGTGTACACGCTATTTTGTTACTATTTTGTTTTTTGTGATTAATTACCTTATTTCAGCCATTTTGATGCCAACTTATATATGCATTACGCTTCTTAGATAATCTTTTTTGTACTCGCTCGGCGTAATACCCGTTATCTCCTTAAACGCTCTATGGAAGCTGTTAAGGGCAGAAAAACCGCAAGAAAGCGCAATGGATGAAATGCTTGCCTGCTCTTTTGAGGAAAGCATAGCCTTAGCCTTGTTTATTCTGTACATGATCAAAAGCTTTTTAAAGTGTATTCCTGTAAAAGCGTGAAGCGAGTGCGAAAGATACTTTTCATTATATCCAAATTTCCTTGCCATATCGGAAAGAGTGATATCCTCAGTGAAATGATTCTGTATATAAAAAATGACCTTTTGGCATAAAATTTCATCTACCGAGCGCGAGTCCTCAAGAGCAGCATTTTCAAAAACTCTTGCGCAAATCAAGGTCAAATATCCGCTGATGGTTAAAAAGTCCTTTGCGCTAAAGTCTATGAGCCTATCAAGAAGCCATTCTATTCCCACCGCCGATAGCGGCATTACACGAAGCTTTTTTTCACCGGTCATTTTATTGAAAAGCGGAACGTAATCATTTGAAAAAACAGCACATATAATTTCTGCGCTCTCGGATTTATACATATGTATATAGTTTGACGGAAGCCATATAAATTCACCTTTTCCGAGCGAGAACGTCGCTCCGTTTACATAAACCGTGCATTCACCGTTCTTACAATAAACAAGCTCACTGTATTCGTGTAAATGCATATCCACTTCCCAATGAAAATGTCTTTTGCAACGAAAAACGAAATCACCGCCGAAATTTTCGCTTTGATATCTCATTTTCCTTTTTATCCTCCAGAAAAAATCTAACCTTTTGGATATATTATAATCCGCTTTTGCTTGAATGTCAAGCTGTGATGTGTTAAAATGTTTTTGTAAGATGCAATTGGTCTTTATCCTCAATCTGAATTTCAAATTAATAAAGGAGATTTCTACAATGGCAAGAACAGAAAGATGGTCAAAAGAGAAAGCTTGGGAATGGTATAACAGCCGCCCTTGGTTAAGAGGCTGCAACTACCTCGGAAGCGACTGCGCTAACCGCATCGATCAGTGGCAGGAATACGGTTTTGAGGAAAAGCTCGAAACCGCAAAAAGAGAGTTCGCTCTTATGGAGTCCATTGGATATAACTCGATGAGAATTATAATCGAATTTGAGGTATGGGACAGACAGCACGACGGATTTATGGATAGACTTGACAGATATCTTTCCGCCGCTTGGGAGCACGGTATTTCTTCAATGATAGTTCTCTCCAACGAATGCTCTGTAAGAACACCAGAATTTGTTCCGGCAAAATTTGGCGAGCAGTTCTGGCAGTGGGGCTTCCACGGCGGTAAGGAATACGGAACGTGGTACGCTCACGGAGCGGATAACAGATATAACCTTCTTGACGATCCCGACGTTGTTCCCCGTTACTACGAAATGGTTCGTGAGATAATCTCGAAATATGCCAACGATGAGCGTGTATGCGTTTGGAATATAATGAACGAGCCAGGAAACGGAAGAGCGAGCAAAAGCCTTCCTCACCTTAAGAAGTTCTTTGAGATAGGAAGAGAGATAGACCCCATTCAGCCCCTTACCGCAGACGTTTGGAGAGGTATGAAGGATTGCAAGGCTACGACAGAGATCGAGCAGTATGCTCTCGATGAATCGGACGTTATTTCATTCCATAGTTATACGAGCTATCTTGATAACATTATGCTTATCCATCAGCTCAAGAAGCTTGGCAGACCTGCGCTCAACACCGAATGGCTTCACAGAAACAACCAGAAGGTTGAAGAGATATTCCCCCTTTACTTCCTCGAGAAGATTGGTTCATACAACTGGGGACTTGTTCAGGGTAAGTATCAGACGTACGAGTTCTCGCAGCTTACCTGGCAGAAATACGAGCAGAAGGGATACGATGCCGTTAAGCATATCGACTTCACCAAATGGTGCCACGACCTCTTCAGATTCGGCGGACGCTTCCCCTACGATCCTAAGGAGATTGAGGTTATAAAGCAGTACTGCAGACTTGCGGACGAGGAATTCAAGGGACAGGCAGCAGGCGGCGCTCTTGTGACAGACGACAGCCTTTAATACAAAATCAGATATCGGTACGTTTTCTGACGTAAGCTAATCAAAGCAGACGAACGAAAAAGGACATTTAGACATAAATAACAAAAGGTTCTATCGCATTTAGACAGAATCGAACAAAACGAGGTGAATATTGCAACCACTGCAATTTCATCTCATTTTTGCATCAGCGATATTAAAAAGTTTAAAATACAATAATACGTAGTGGTTACACCGTTCTTTGTCTTACTTGTTCGGTATCCGTTCTCATTATACGTAAACGAATAGGTATTAGAGTTGTAGAAAGCTCCTACAAGATCTCTGCCGCTCGGGATAAACGTGTATGCCGAGCCATTGTTGTAAGTAAGCGGATTGCTTTGAGAGGCAAAACTATGACAATCGTTTTGAATTTGTAAGCAATTATTTTCATTTTATATTTTCTTGAATATTTTGTATTTCTGCATTATACCCCAACTGAATGTATCATCAAATAATACACATCTTCGGGAAGTTATGACCTGAAATTTTCGAGCCAAGCATCCACAAAAAGAACGCTGCTTTTCGGAATGTAGCTGAATTTATTATAAATCAGTCATCGTTATACCAAAAGCCACAATTTTTATAGTGTTTTTCGAGCTTTTTGATAATTGGTTTTGGCAACACTGCTTTCAATTCTTCGTTATCGAGTAATTCCGATAAAGAATCTAACCACATCAACCCTTCTTCGTTACTTAACTTATTAGCATAGGCAAAACGATCCATAAAAGGTTTTTTTAATTTTTCCCCGGAAAAAAACTTTAATCTATCCAGTATTATCAATGCTCCGGGCCAATTTAAGTCCTGCAACCATTCTAACAAAGACGGTAAATATTTTTCCAACCGATCATCCGATATTCCATATAATGCTTTTGCGCAATTTTCCCAAATACCGTTACTTTCTCTTTTTGCGCAATGAAGAATTAACGGAGATAAGTCATCTAAATTTCTTGCAAATTCAATTCCCTTTAGTTGATCATCAAATTTACTCTGCCAATTTAACATTTTATATATTTCATTTATATCATACATTTATTTTCTTCCTCCCATTTACAGACTATCGACTTGACAACTCGTGCCAAACATAGCCGGAACAGACATTTATCCATCTTTCGTTCCCGTATTTTATCTTAATTATACCATATACTATGGCGCTTGAAAAGAGGGTAAAACGCGATTTCAACAATGTGCATAATGATATTCGGCAAAATAACCTAAAATTTTCTTCATATATAAATGCCCTAAAAGCGGTCAAAACGTTACAAAAAATTGAAAAAATTTATTTTCAGCGTTTTGCACAATTGCTTTTGCTGTTACTCTGTGATATAATAAAGCATAATTGTATATGAAAGGTATTGATTTAAATGAAGCTTTTAATTTGCTCGGATATACACGGCGATCTTGACAGTATGCAAAAGGTTCTTGAAGCGTACAAAAAAGAAAAAGCTGACAAAATACTTATACTCGGAGATCTTTTGTACCACGGACCGAGAAACGATCTCCCCGTAACCTATGCTCCAAAAAAGGTTATCGAGCTTTTGAATGAAAACAAGGAAAACATTTTCACGGTTAGGGGAAACTGCGACACCGAGGTCGATCAGATGGTTCTTAACTTCCCTATACTCGCAGACTATGCAATTTTCTATCTTGACGGGCTCACCGTTTTTGCGACTCACGGACATCACCATAACACAGAAACGCCGCCCGCTCTTAAGCGCGGTGATATCCTTCTTCACGGTCACACCCACGTTCTAAAAATAGAAGAATTCGGAAACGAAAACACGTACATCAATCCCGGCTCGGTAGCGCTCCCAAAGAACGAAAATCCGAGAAGCTACGCAGTTTACGAAAACAGAAAGTTCACCGTTAAAGACTTTTTGGGAAACACTGTTACAGAGAAGCAATTTTAAATTAAAATTCATAGTAAAAAGGCACAGATTCGTTTTATTAAACGGAGCTGTGCCTTTATTCTGCTTTAAAATAAATGGCGTTTTTATGATTTTTCTTATCAATTGTCAAAAATATCGAGCGTTTGAATAAAATGTATAAGAGTAACTATAAAGCATAAAAAACGAGGTGATGACAATGCGGATAAACACGTATTATAACGGACGCTTTTCTACACGGGATGAGGTTAGTATTCCCCTCACTGACAGATCTGTATTTTTCGGGGACGGTATATACGATGCTGCGATCGGGAGAAACGGAAAAATCTTTATGCTTGAGGATCACGTCGAGCGTTTTTTTAAGAACGCAAAAGCGCTTGACCTTTCATTTGAGTTTGACAAAAACAGGTTAGAAGAGCTTCTTCTTTCTCTTGCCGAAAATTTCTCCGGCGAATGTTTTTTTATCTATTTTCAATTAACGCGCAGCTCAGAAAAACGCACTCATTCATACCCCGAAAATGCCGGCTCAAATCTTCTAATAACGTTAACGGAGCAGACCATCCCCGACGTGACAAAAAAACTGAAGCTTACTTTGGCGAAAGATATACGGTATGAAATGTGTCATATAAAAACGCTCAATCTTCTCCCTGCGGTTATCGCTTCACGCAAAGCCGAGAGCATAGGAAAAGATGAAACCGTTTTTCATAGAAACGGTATCGTAACAGAATGCGCCCATTCAAACGTTCATATACTCTCGGACTCCGTTCTCTACACTCATCCGCTTGACAATCATATTCTGCCCGGAATCTCACGAAAACACCTTATAGAAGTATGCGACAGAATCGGAATTAAGGTCGTCGAACGTAAGTTTTCCGTATATGAGCTTTTGAAGGCAGACGAGGTCATAGTTACAAGCTCCTCAAAGCTCGGAATGTTAGCCAACTCGATCGATTATACGAATTATTCGCAAAATCCCAATGGGATCGGCGCAAAAATTTGCAATCAAATGTTCGAAGATTTTATAAATTTTACCAAAAAAGATACAATAGATTGTTAAATTAATAACGATATTTGTATAATTTGACAAAAAAGTAATAATTTACTACTATATTTATAACATAGGTATTGCAAATATTAAAAAACTGTGTTATAATTATGTCAATGTGTGTGCGCCGCTAAAGCCTAATTTGGCGGATGCGACGCAGAATGCATTGGGAAGCTTTAGTTTTCGGCTTCGCACCCGACGCATAATTTAAGTCTTGCGTTGATTCTACCTTTTTTGCTTCCCAAACAAAAAATATCTGAAAATTCAAGCTCCGGTTTCGTTGGAATTGAAGGAAAATAGAATTATCTTCCTCAAAGGTGCGACTCGAATCCATAGCTTAAGGAGGACAAAAAATTATGCTCAAAAAACTTTCCACCATTCCCTTCAATGGTACTCCCGAGCAGGAAGCAAAGCTTAAGGCAATAATCGATGCCAACAAGCACGACAAGAGTCGTCTTATGGCTGTTATGCAGCAGGCTCAGGACGTTTACGGTTACCTTCCCATTGAAGTGCAGAACATGATTGCAGAGGGTATGAACGTTCCGCTTGAAAAGGTATACGGCGTTGCTACCTTCTATGCTCAGTTCTCTCTCTCTCCTAAGGGTGACTATCACATCGCAGTTTGCCTTGGTACCGCTTGCTACGTTAAGGGCTCAGGACAGATCTACGATAAGCTTCAGGAGGTTCTCGGTATCGGCGGTGACGAATGCACGCCCGATAGAAAGTATTCTCTTACTGCTTCCCGTTGCATCGGTGCTTGCGGACTCGCTCCCGTTCTTACTGTTAACGAGGACGTTTACGGCAGACTTACCGTTGATGACGTTAAGGGTATAGTTGCGAAGTATAATTAAGATATACGTTTGGTAAAGCGTGAGGAATATTATGAAAATTTCCGAATTACAAAAATTGTTGGATGCAAAGGTTCTCGCATGCGAGGAGCACATGAACAAAGATGTTTATTCTGCGTTCGGCTGCGACCTTATGAGCGACGTTCTTGCTTGCGTTACGGATCAGGCGGTTCTTTTGACCGGTCTTGTTAATCCGCAGGTTATACGTACTGCGCTTATGATGGATATGGTATGCATTATCTTTGTTCGTTCAAAATCTCCTAACGAAGAGATGATAGAGTTGGCTCGTGAAAACGGCATCGTGATGATGAGCACCGAGAAAACCCTTTACAACACCTGCGGAATTCTCTATTCCAATGGTCTTGTCGGCTCTTCGGAGGTAAAGAAATGAGCGATAAATTAGTTTTTCATTTTGACGTTGACGGAAACGATTTTACCTCTGCCGGTCAAGCTTCTGTTCAAGTGAAAAAGAATCTTCGACAGCTCGGTCTCGATGCCGAAACGATAAAAAGAGTTTCTATTGCAATGTACGAGGGTGAGATCAACATGGTTATTCACGCAGGCGGAGGAGAAGCGGATGTTACGATCTCTGAAAACTATGTCGAGATAATTCTTAAAGATCACGGCCCCGGTATAGCCGATATAGAAAAGGCTATGCAAGCGGGTTATTCCACTGCTCCCGACAGTATCCGTTCGCTCGGATTCGGCGCGGGAATGGGACTGCCCAATATGAAAAAGAACAGCGACAGTATGGAGATTTCCTCTGTCGTCGGTGAAGGTACGACCATTACTATGAAGGTCAACATCTAAGCATCAAAACAAGAAATATGCTGGGAAAGGACGGTTATTGCTATGTATTCATACGAACATTCTGTTCTTTTGGATGAAAGCAAGTGTACAGGCTGTACAACATGCCTGAAGCACTGCCCTACCGAAGCAATACGCATTAAAAACGGACATGCCGTTATCAATCCCGAAAGGTGTATTGATTGCGGAGCATGTATAAGATACTGCACTCAAAAGGCAAAAAAAGCGGTTTCGAGCAAAATATCCGATATGGATCGCTTCAAATGGAAAATAGCGCTTCCCGCTCCGAGCCTTTACGGTCAGTTTGATAATCTTGATGACGTAGACTACGTTCTGAACGGTCTTTTGAAGATTGGATTCGACGACGTCTACGAGGTAGCTAAGGCCGCGGAATTAGTTACGGCTTACACTCGTTTGTATTTACAAACAGACGGTATAAAAAAGCCCGCTATAAGCTCTGCGTGTCCCGTAGTGCTGAGGCTTATAAGCCTGCGATTCCCTTCTCTTGCGGAAAACGTCATACATATGCTTCCTCCTATGGAGATAGCGGCAAGACTTGCAAGAGAACGCGCGCTTGAAAAGCACCCCGAATTAAAGCCCGAGGATATCGGAGTATGCTTCATATCCCCCTGCCCCGCGAAAGTAAGCTACGTTAAAAACGGCTTTGCGGGATATAAGAGCGAGGTTGACGAGGTTGTCTCCATAAACGACGTTTATTTTCTTCTCATCGCAAAGATGAAAAAGGAGGAAAACGTTGAGATGCTTTCCGAGTCCGGACGCATCGGAATCGGTTGGGCGAGATCGGGCGGCGAGGCTACTGCTATATTCAATGAAGATTATCTTGCGGCTGACGGAATAGAAAACGTCATTCACGTTCTTGATCAGGTAGAAAACGGAAACATTCCGCCTTTGGAATTTATAGAACTCAACGCATGCACAGGAGGCTGTGTCGGCGGGGTTCTCACAATACAAAATCCTTTTATCGCAAAAGCCAGACTTCAAACATTAAGAAGATACCTCCCGGTATCTCAGAATACATTACCTAAGGATACTTATATTACGGCGGATTATCTTTTTGAGGATATGCCGACGTATACGCCCTCAAATCGCCTTGGAAGCAATATTGCCGAATCAATGCGTATGATGGCGGATATTCAAAGAATAAAATCTACTCTTCCCGGAATAGACTGCGGCGCGTGCGGCGCACCTACCTGCAGAGCATTTGCGGAGGACGTAGTTAAACAAACCGCTTGTCAGGAAGACTGTCCTATCAAAAACAGATGGAACGGCTCTGACAGGAAGGAATAATTATGACCGTAGAATCTTTAGCAAAAGAATGCGGCTTTGAGGTTATTTGTATGCCCTCTCCCGAGCGTGTGCCCGAGGGAGCGTACATTGGTGATCTTTTAAGCTGGGTTATGGGAAAAGCCGATTCGGGAAACGTATGGATAACGATAATGTCAAATATCAACGTTATAGCCGTCGCTACACTTACGGATGTCAGCTGCGTTGTGCTTGCCGAGGGTGTCACCATCGACGCTGAAATCATTGCCGCCGCAGAAGCAAAGGGCGTTAACGTCCTCTCGTCTTCTAATTCTGCTTACGCTATCGCAAAGCAGATATCCGGTATCATCTAATGGCAAGGTATTATTACGATCTTCATACGCATTCCTGTCTCTCCCCTTGCGGTGACGATGATAATACTCCGAACAACATTGCCGGTATGGCATCACTTTCGGAAATTGATATCGTTGCTCTGACAGACCATAACAGCGCAAAAAACTGCCCTGCATTTTATTCCGCAGCGAAAAAATACGGTGTTATACCCATTGCGGGTATGGAGCTTACTACTGCTGAGGATATTCACGTAGTATGTCTTTTTGAAAATCTTGATGACGCATTGAGATTTGATGATTACGTTGAAAACCACCGCTTTCTTATAAAGAACAAGCCGGAATTCTTCGGAGAACAGCTTATTCTCGACGGTGACGATAACGTCATCGGGAAGGAAGAAAACCTTCTTACAAACGCATCCTTTATTTCTATTGAAGACGTAAAGGCTACAGTTGAAGAATTCGGCGGCATAGCCTATCCAGCTCACATAGACCGAGATTCTAACGGAATAATATCCGTTCTCGGCGCTATTCCGCCCGATACCGAATTCTCGTTTTTCGAGTTGCATGACGGCGCGAAAAAGGATGAATACTCGGCGAAATACGGAATAGATAAAAGCAAATTCATCATCAGCTCCGACGCTCATTATCTTACGTCAATTAGAGACAAGGAAAACTTTGTTGAGCTTGATTGCGAAAGAGAGCCGGAAGCAATAAGAAAAAAGCTTTTTGAGCTTTTGAGGAATAAAAAATGAAAGAGCTTTCACTGAATATTTTAGATATAACCGAGAATTCAACGAAGGCTAATGCCACGCTTGTTGAGATCTCTATTCTCGAAAAGGACGATACTCTGACGCTTGTAATCAAGGATAACGGAACGGGGATGACCGAAGAAATTCTCGAATCCGTTAAAAATCCCTTCTATACTACGAGAACGACCCGTAAGGTCGGAATGGGAATTCCCCTTTTGCAGTGTGCGGCCGAGCAAACCGGCGGCAGCGTCAATATCGAGTCGAAGCACTTCTCTCATTATCCCGAGGAGCACGGAACAACTGTTACAGCCGTATTTTACAAAAATCATATAGATTTTACGCCTCTTGGCGATGCTGCGTCCTCGCTTGTTACCCTTATTCAAGGTCATCCAAACGTTGATTTTGTCTATAGGCATACGATCGGCGAGGCAGAAGTATTTCTTGATACTCGCGAGCTTCGCGAGATTCTCGAAAACGTACCGCTCGATACCTTTGAGGTCCTTATATGGATAAAGGAAAATCTTGCGGAACAATATAATAGCGTATTACAATAAAAATATATACACCAACAGAAAGGAAGAAAAAAATGAAATCTTTGGCTGAATTACAAGCAATCAAAGAGAGAATGAAGAGCAAGGTTGCTCTTCGCGATGGTTACGGTGAAGTTCGTGTTGTAGTCGGAATGGCTACTTGCGGAATCGCCGCCGGCGCGCGTCCTGTTCTTAATACCCTTGTTGAAGAGGTAAATAACGCAGGTCTTTATGAAAAGGTTAGCGTTTCTCAGACCGGATGCATCGGCTTCTGCCAGCTTGAGCCCATCGTTGAAGTAATCGAGGCAGGTAAGGAAAAGGTTACTTACGTAAAAATGACTCCCGAGAAGGCAAAGGAAGTCGTTGAAAAACACTTAAAGGGCGGCAACGTTGTTACTGAATACACCGTAGCTAACGCCAAAATATAAGGAGGTAAAGTTATGATTCGTTCACACGTACTTATTTGTGGCGGTACCGGCTGTACCTCTTCGGGAAGCCAGACGCTTCAGAAGGCTTTCAACGAGAACATTGAGGCTTTCGGACTCGCAGAGGAAGTAAAGCTCGTTCAGACGGGATGCTTCGGTCTTTGCGCACTCGGTCCTATCGTTATTATCTATCCCGACGGAACCTTCTACAGCCGTGTTACTCCCGACGACGTAAAGGAAATCGTAGAAGAGCATCTTCTCAAGGGTAGAATCGTTGAGCGCCTTGTTTACAGAGATGAGGTTGCTGACGAAACTGTTAAGAAGGCAGCTTCTGAGCTTTCTCTTAACGACACCAATTTCTACAAATCACAGAAGCGTATAGTTCTTCGTAACTGCGGTGTTATCGACCCCGACAATATCGAAGAATACATAGCAATGGACGGTTATGCGGCTCTCGGTAAGGTTCTTACGGAAATGACTCCCGAGGACGTTATCAAGGTTGTAACCGATTCCGGACTTCGTGGAAGAGGAGGCGGAGGATTCCCCACAGGTCGTAAGTGGGCTCTTTGCGCACCTAACAAGGCTCCTCAGAAGTACGTTGTATGTAATGCGGACGAGGGTGACCCCGGAGCATTCATGGACCGTTCTATTCTTGAGGGTGACCCCCACTGTATCATCGAAGCTATGACTATCTGCGGTTACTCGGTTGGCGCAACCAAGGGTTACGTTTACGTAAGAGCTGAGTATCCTATCGCAGTTAAGCGTCTTCAGCACGCTATAGATCAGGCTAAGGAATACGGACTTCTCGGTAAGAACATCTTCGACTCCGGCTTTGACTTTGATCTTGAGATCAAGCTCGGTGCGGGCGCATTCGTTTGCGGCGAGGAAACTGCTCTTATGACTTCTATCGAGGGTAACAGAGGTGAGCCTCGTCCCCGTCCTCCCTATCCTGCAGTTAAGGGTCTTTTCAATTCTCCTACGGTTGAGAACAACGTTGAAACCTTTGCTAACATTCCTCAGATAATTCTTAACGGCGCTGAATGGTTCAACTCTATGGGTACTGAGAGATCCAAGGGTACTAAGGTATTCGCTCTCGGCGGAAAGATCGAACATACCGGTCTTGTTGAGATTCCTATGGGACTTACCCTTGATAAGATCATCAACGAGATAGGCGGCGGTATTCCTAACGGCAAGAAGTTCAAGGCTGCTCAGACAGGCGGACCTTCCGGCGGATGTATCCCCGCAAGCCTTATCAATACCGAGGTTGATTATGATAACCTCGTTTCTATCGGCTGTATGATGGGTTCGGGCGGACTTATCGTAATGGACGAGGATAACTGTATGGTTGATATGGCTAAGTTCTTCCTCGAATTCACAGTTGACGAGTCCTGCGGTAAGTGTACTCCCTGCCGTGTTGGTACTAAGCGTCTTCTTGAAATACTTGATAAAATCACTCAGGGTAACGGTACTCTTGAGGATATTGACAGACTCGAAGAGCTCTGTAACTACATCAAGCAGAATTCCCTTTGCGGTCTCGGACAGACTGCTCCCAACCCTGTTCTTGCAACCCTTAAGTTCTTCCGTGAGGAATATATCGCTCACGTTGTAGATAAGGTTTGCCCCGCAGGTGTTTGTAAGGGACTTATCAACTACTACATTGATAAGGATAAGTGTATCGGTTGCGGTAAGTGCGCTAAGAACTGCCCTGCTGATGCTATTACCAGAACAGATTACATCGCTCCCGGCCATAAGCTTGCTTCCTTCACTATTGACACCTCTAAGTGCGTTAAGTGCGGCGCTTGCGTTGCAGGCTGTAAGTTCGATGCTATTTACAAGAAGTAATGAAAGGAGTGCGATGTTATGGAAATGTTAAACGTTAAAGTAAACGGTATTGCCGTTTCTGTTCCCAAGGGCGCAACCATTCTCGAAGCAGCGCGCGCGGCAGGTGTAGAAATTCCTACTCTCTGCTTTATGAAAGAGAAAAACGAAATCGGTGCTTGCCGTATCTGTGTAGTTGAAGCTACCGGTGCTCGCGGACTTGTTACCGCTTGTGTATACCCCGTTACCGAGGGTATGGAAATCCAGACGAATACAGCTAAGGTAAGAGCTGCTCGTAAGACCACTCTCGAGCTTATTCTTTCCACTCACGATAAGAACTGCCTTTCCTGCTCACGTTCTACCAACTGCGAGCTTCAGAAGCTCTGTCTTGAGTACGGTGTAGATTCCAATGCTTTTAGCGGCTTTAAGCCCACCTACGAGCTTGACTACTCTACTCCTCATCTCGTAAGAGATAACAACAAATGTATTCTTTGCCGTAGATGCGTTGCCGTATGTAACGAGCAGTACGTATCTGTAATCGGCGCTAATAACAGAGGTATCGATACTTGCATCGGTCAGCCCTTCGATATCACTCTTGCTGAAACTCCCTGTATCTCCTGCGGTCAGTGTACCGTTGTATGTCCTACGGGCGCTCTTGTTGAGCGTGACGATACCGACAAGGTATGGGAAGCTCTCGCTGATCCCACAAAGCACGTAGTTGTTCAGACCGCTCCTTCTATCAGAGCTACTCTCGGTGAGTGCTTCGATATGCCTATCGGTACTAACGTTGAGGGCAAGATGGTTGCGGCTCTTCGCAGACTCGGCTTTGAGAAGGTATTTGATACCAACACCGCTGCAGACTTCACTATCGTTGAAGAGGCTACCGAGCTTCTCGAGAGAGTTAAGAACGGCGGCACACTTCCTATGATCACCTCTTGCTCACCCGGATGGGTTAAGTTCTGCGAGCTTTACTACCCCGATATGATAGGTCACCTTTCCTCCTG
>SVUD01000028.1 GCA_015063445.1 Oscillospiraceae bacterium | reverse complement strand
CTCCCCGGACCACTCCCGTGTCGTTGATTGTCGGGCGTAAAGCCCTTCGCCAACTCGCGTACGTGGGACTTCGCTTCAAAAAACGCTTATTAACCGTTTTTTGTGCGCTCACCCGGTACCGAAACTCCTTGGTACGAGGAAAGCGACGGAATCTGGGAAATGGGCACGGGCATAAATTAACAAGTGAATTTATGCGGTGAAATCCACCTACGGTGGAATAAATCTCCGAAAGAGATGAAATCCGCCAGAGTCGGATGAAATCCTACGAGGTCAATCTGACCTCGTAGGAGATGAAAGAGTAGCTGAGTTGTCCGTCGCAATCTATAAGAAACGGCAGAAGAGATAGCATTTTTAGGGCGTGTTATCTCTTTTGCCGTTTTTAGTACTGATAAAAAACAATGTTGAAAATCCACGGTTTTTCATAGATCCACTAACCCTTTTGTTTTATTTTTTTATCGTTCAATGCTTAAAAATATTAAAAAACTATTGCATTATTTTTTTAAAGAGCTATAATTGTAGTGTAACAATGTTTAAGCGAGGTTCATTATGACTGACAGAATAAAAAGAATACACGAGGAATGCCGTGTCCGTGGACTTAACGGAATGCCTACTCATTTTATGGTGGACCTTCACGGCGCTATTCTTGGAAAATTCAAGGATCTTCCTCACAATGAAAAGCTTGCTCGTTCTATGGCGTACGCAATAGAAAATCAACCTATTTTCGCATATGAGGGCGATGGCATTGGCGGAAGAGTTTACTATAATAAGGACGCAAAGCCCGAGCTGACAAGTCCGGAGGTCGATTGGCAGAACGAGGCGTATCAAAAAATCAAAGAGTTTTGTCCCGACGTGGAGCTTCTCCGTGAGGCTAAAATGATAAACGGCTCGAACAGGGGGCACGTATCATGGAGATACGACCGTATTCTCTCGGAAGGCGTCATCGGACTTAAGGAGGACGTTGAGCGTCATCTCGAAAATCCGAAGGACGAGGAAGCGAGAGAATTTTACGAGGGTATTCTCATAATGATTGATGCGTTGCTTAAGTTTAATGATAAGCACGTTGAGGAATACGAAAAGCTTGGAAATTATGAGCTTGCCGAAAGAATGAAGAGAGTTCCAAGGTATCCTGCGGAAAGCTTCCGTGACGCAGTTCAGTCATATTTTATGCAGCATATAGTTGTAATGCGTGAAAATCCGTTTGGCGGAAACAGTCCGGGAAGGCTTGATTATTTTCTCTGGCCATACCTTGAGCGAGATCTCGAAAAGGGCGCTTGTACGCTTGAAGAGGCGAAGGAAATAATAGAAGAGCTGTTTTTGAGGATAGACGAGAGAATATACACTGCTGACGGCTGGGGAGAAACGGTAGTTGTCGGCGGAACTCACCCTGACGGAAGCTCTGCTGTCAATCCATTGACTTACATAATGGTAGAGGCAATGATAGAGCTCAACATTACGCATCCGCTCGTTTACGTACGCATTCCAAAGGATCACGATGATAAGTTAATAGACCTTTGCGTCAGATATATGATGGACGGACACAACCGCGCGCAGATACTCTATGATCCCGCTATTATGGGAGCGATGACTGCGTCGGGCGTCCCTTATTCCGATGCGGCAAACTATTATTGCGGCGGATGTATGGAGATAGGCGTTCAGGGAGCAAATTCCGATTTCCTCTATTTAGGCTGGGTTAACACCTCAAAAATGCTTGAATTTATGATAACCGGTGGAGTGTGCCTGAAAACAGGAAAGAGATATCCTGCCTTTGTAAGCGAAAGAGGACTTCTCGGTTATTCCGATTTTGAGAGCTTCTATCTTGACTTTATAAGGGAAGCGAAAAGACTTGTGCACATCGATTTGAAGCAGCAGGATTTTTATACCGAAAACGCTGCGAAAAACCGTCCTTCATTCCTCCTTTCCTCTATGCTTGACGATTGCCTTGAAAGAGGCAGAAGCATGCACGCAGGCGGGGTAAGGTATCACGATTACGGCGCAACCCCATTGGCGTTGCCAAACACCATAGATTCTCTCATAGCCATAAAGAAGGCTGTGTTTGATTTAAAGCTTTGCACCGCGGAAGAGCTTCTTTGCGCACTTAAGGCAAATTATCAGGGCTACGAATCGCTTCAGATGAAATTAAAGCAGCTTCCTAAGTACGGTATGGATAACGACGAGGCAGATGCGTTTGCAAGGAGAGTTATGAATGACTTCTCCGAGATGTATCAGTCCTTTAAAACTATACACGGGGGCAAGGGTAAGCCTATTATTTTGACGTTTACTTATGCGCCTGCTGCAGCGAGAATGCTCGGAGCGAGAGCTGACGGAAGTCCCGAGGGAACTCTTGTAGCTCACGGAATAACACCCCATACCGCATCTATGACAAAGGGAATTACCGCAGCCATAAATTCAATAGGAAAGCTTTCCTACGAATGCTTTACCGGCGGAGCTTCTACAATGTGGGATTTTGATAGCTCGTGGATTAATAATGAGATTATGAAGGCTATTTTGAAAACATTTATTGACAAAAACGGTCAAATTTTCCAAGGAAACACAACTTCTGTAGAAGAACTTATAAAGGCAAAGGAAGATCCCGAAAGCTATCAGCACTTGATTGTAAGAGTTGGTGGATATTCCGCGAGATTCGTTAATCTCAGAGAAGATTTAAAGGATGAAATAATTCAAAGAATGAGGCACTCATGTTAAAAATCGAAGGAAATATTTTTGATATACAACGATTTTCTGTTCATGACGGACCGGGAATACGCACGACGGTGTTTTTTAAAGGCTGCCCGCTAAATTGCATATGGTGTCATAATCCCGAGTCGCAAGCGGTATCAAAGAGCCTTGCGTATTACGAGAATAAATGCGTAGGGTGCGGAGCGTGTAAGGAAGCGTGTCCAAAAGATTGTCACAGCGTTTTGAAGGACGGGCACGTTATAGATAGAGATAAATGCCTTCTTTGCTCTAAATGCGTTGAGGCATGTCCGTTTGGCGCGCTTGAAATGTTTGGAAA
This sequence comes from Oscillospiraceae bacterium, assembly GCA_015063445.1. The sequence continues at coordinate 22,246 of SVUD01000028.1, read as the reverse complement.
AACGGCAACCGTTTCTTCTATAATAGAAGAGGTGGCGCGAGATAAAACCTTTTACAAAAATTCGGGCGGCGGAATGACCGTCTCGGGCGGTGAGCCTCTTATGCAGGGCGATTTTCTCGTTGAGCTTCTAAAAAAAGCAAAGGAAGAGGGTATACATACCTGTATCGAAACCTCTGGCTTTGGAGCAGAGAAGACCGTACGCGCGGCAGCAGAGTATACCGATATTTTTCTCTTTGATATCAAGGCGACCGACGATGAAAAGCATAGGGAATTGACGGGTGTGCCGTTTGCTCCGATAAAAAAGAATCTTCTGCTGCTTGATTCCATTGGAAAAAGCATAGTTTTGCGCTGTCCTTTAGTGCCGGGAGTTAACACGGATGAGGAGCATATCAAAGAAATAGCAAAGCTTGCCGTGAGTCTTGAGAACGTTATCGAGGTAAACGTTATGGCGTACCACACGCTCGGAAACGGCAAATACGATGCGCTCGATATGGATAACAAAATGACAGGTCACGCCGCTATGGAAAAGACGGAAAAGGAAAAATATATAAGCGCTATCTCAGAAGAAATACAAAAGCACGGAAGCAAAAATATCAAGGTTTGTTAATGCCAACCAATAGCAAAACAGTGATATTTGTAAACAAAACGTTGCAAATAAGAAAAAAGACTCTCTTGTATGCGGTCAAATCTGCATTCCGGAGAGCCTTTTTGTTTTCGTCGAATGTTGTTACAAAATATATTTTGAGAAAAACACGAATGTACAATATATAGAAGCCCTGTAATCTGAAGTAATAACTAAAATTGAAGAGTGAAGAAGTGGAGGTTTGATTAAATGCAAAATGCAAAGTGCAAAAGAAAATAAAAAAATATATTTATCCAGAGTTTGAGGTTGTAGAAGTTAAGACCTCGGATATTATTACAACTTCCCCCGACCACTCCCGTGGCGTTGATTGTCGGGCGTAAAGCCCTTCGCCAACTTGCGTACGTGGGACTTCGCTTCGAAAAACGCTTATTAACCGTTTTTCGCTCGCTCACCCGGTATGAGGAGAGCGACGGGATCTGGGAAATGGGCATAAACTAAACTGATTCCGTAGTAAAGTAATAAAGAGGCTATCTCGTTATGAGGTAGCCTCTTTATTATGAGCGATAGTGTTTTTGCTGCAAAAATCAACCATTTTTTACTATGTAAAAAAACTTTTTTCAAAATTAAGCAAAACGGTTGACAAACGAGAAAAAGAGTGGTATAAATTTAAGTGCGCGTAATAGTGTTGTCGCTTTGCGGTGAGGATTATTTAAGTGGCAGTTCGAGGTGCATTATGAATACTAAATTAAAAACCAATAAAAACTTTACAGAAGGACCGATATTTTTCAGAATAACGCTTTTTGCGATTCCTCTGATGCTTACGGGTATTTTGCAGATCTGCTATAACATGGCGGACAATATAGTTGTCGGCAAGTTTTCGAATGATCCGGTTGCTTTGGCGGCAGTCGGATGTACTTCCAGCTTTAATAATCTGATAATAAATCTCTTGCTTGGTATCGCAGCGGGAACGGGTGTCGTTGTTGCTCAGCTTTATGGAGCGAACGAAAAGCGTTTGCTCGAGAGAACTATACATACAACGTTTTTGTTTTCATTCTTCGGCGGAATAGTCTTTATGATAATCGGTTTTATCGTAGCAAGGCCTGTTTTGACTCTGATGGGAACAAAGCCGGAGGTTATCGATAAATCGGTGCTATATATGCATATAATTTGCTGTGGCATCCCCGCAAACTCAGTATACAATTTCGGAGCTTCGGTATTTCGCGCCACCGGTAATTCAAAGCTTCCATTGGCAATTCTTGCTTCCTCGGGACTTATCAACGTAGGACTTAACGTATTATTCGTGGTTGGGCTTGGAAAAAGTGTTGACGGCGTTGCGCTTGCTACGATAATCTCGCAGTACGTATCGGCGACTGTAGTAATCGGCGCGCTTATGCTTAAGAAGGACGAGAGCTATGGAATCTCTCCAAAGAAGCTTTGCTTTGATAAAAAGCTTTTGATGAGGGTTCTTCGCTACGGAATACCGACGGGAATTCAGTCGTCGATGTTCAGTATTTCTAATATGATGATAGCGAGCGCGGTAAATACGTTCCCGACCACTACCGTATCAGCAAACACCATAGCAAGTAACATAGACGCTCTTGCGTATACCACGATGAATAGCTTTTCGCAGGCAGCCATGACGTTTTCTGGACAGAACTGGGGCGCAAGGAAGACGGACAGAATACGAAAGGTTTATACTTATACGATTTTGCAGGTGCTCGTTTTCGGAATTTGCGTAGGGCAGTTAGTAAGACTTCTCGTCAGACCCTTAGCGTCACTTTATTTAAATTCGTCAGACCCTAATTACGAAGTGATTTTGGGTACTGTACTGCAAATATCCGGACTTCTTCTGACTACTTACGTTCTTTGCGGAGTTATGGATGTTCACGCAGGCTTCCTTCGCGGTATTGGTTACTCGTTTTCACCAATGATAACGAGCGTTATGTGTATTTGCGGTGTAAGACTTTTGTGGATATACTGTATATTCTATAGAATTGAAAAGATGAAAACTCCGGTAGGACTTTATACGTCCTATCCTGTGTCTTGGGGAATTGCAATCGTGGCCTTCGCTGTAATTGCGGCATTTGCTTTTAAAAAGCTCAAGCTTATGGACGGGGTTAGTAAAGTTCCTTCGCAAATTTGCGATAAAGAAGAAACACATCAGGATGAAACTGAAAAATCGGCAGCAGCCTTTGAATAACAGTTGAAACTCAACACGGAGAGGGTGTAATTTGTTAGAATTCGGAAAAATAAAATTAAATCACGGTCTCTTTTTGGCTCCAATGGCGGGATATACAGATAGGGCTATGAGACTTTCGTCAAAGCTTCACGGAGCTGAGTATTCGGTTACGGAAATGGTTAGCGCAAAGGCCGTGGTTTACGGCGATAAAAAGACGTTTAATTTAGCACGCATCCGGGCTGACGAGGGAAACGTTGCCCTCCAGATATTTGGTTCAGAGCCCGACGTTATGGCAGAAGGCGCAAGAATTCTTATAGAAAGAGCCGAAGAACTGGGCGGAGTTAAGCCCGTAGCAATAGATATAAATATGGGTTGTCCGGTTAATAAAATTTATTCTAACGGCGAAGGAAGCGCATTGATGAAAAATCCCGAGCTTATTTACAAGATAGTGGGGAGCGTGTCAAGTTCTGTCGATATTCCCGTTACTGTAAAAATCAGGGCTGGCGTAGATAACGAACACGTTAACGCGGTAGAATGCGCTCTTGCGGCGGAAGGCGCCGGAGCTAAATTAGTAGCGGTTCACGGAAGAACCAAAACGCAGCTTTACGGTGGCGTGGCAGACAGAGAAATTATCAAAAATGTAAAGAAAAATGTTCAAATACCTGTGATTGCCAACGGTGATATCGTAAATTCCGAAAGTGCGATATCTATGTTGCATGACACAAAAGCTGACGGAATTATGATAGGAAGAGGCGCTGTAGGAAACCCTTTTATATTCGAAGAAATTTTAGCCGCGCTGAAGGGTGAAAGATATACGCCTCCAACTCTTGAAGAAAAAATCAATGCGGCTCTTTTTGAATTAAAGTGCGCGGTTTGGGATAAAGGCGAAGCATACGCCATACCCGAGGCAAGAAAAAAGATAGCGCTTTATTTCAAAGGCTTCAGAGGCTCGGCGACTCTTCGTGCCGGAATAAACTCGGCGACAAGTTATTCGGAGGCTGAAAGGATAATACTCTCCCTTGCGGATGAAGAAAATAGCAGATATTCTGCTTCTTTATAAAGATAAATCGAATTAAGAGGTTAACTTAGAGACGTAAATGGGTCACAGTGCTGCTCTTGGAAAAATCAAGGCGGATGTGTGATTTTATTGCGCTAATTTAAGCGAACCTCTTTTTTTGATAATATAGAAGCTTGGCGGTAGTCGAGTAATTGACCTTCACTGCGTTTGCCTCGCCATTGTAATGATTATCGGTCACTTAAAAAACGTCGATATTAAGGAAAAATCTACTGCTCTCCATTATGATTTTTATAGGATTACTAAATTTCAAATGAAATTCATGACTGACTTACTTTTAACTTTGTAATTCGTAATAGCTTTACTTTTATCTTCATACGGGATTTGCTCGTGTTTTAAAATTGGTAGTGTTCTTGTTTTTAACCTTGTAATTTGCGATAGCTTTGCTTTTAACTTTGCAATTCGTAATGCTAATGCTTTTGATATGCGTTGGATATTACGCGCCTTGGAAAATTCGTATTTTCTTTGAAACGCGGTATTGCCTTAGAACTTATGCTTTTGGTTTCTTTGAGTCGAAATACAATAAAATGTCGTAAAGCAGCACCGTGATGTTTGTTTTTTTATATTTTTAAACGGCAACTTTTTGGTTTTTAGATGTTTTGTTTCTATTTTCTCGAAACTGTTTATTAAAGACTGTATGTATCAAATTATTTTTTTGCTTAAAATAAATTCGATTAATTTTATCGCTTAGTATTTACTTTTTTCGTAATTTGTGGTAAAATATTCGTAATTTCAAAGATAGGAGATTAAAATGTCGGTAGCGATAATAACGGGTGCTTCGAGCGGAATAGGAAGAGAATTCGCATTCAAGCTTCGTGATATTGCCGGAGTGGATGAATTCTGGCTGATTGCAAGAAACGTTGAAAGACTTAATGCGGTAGCGGGAGAGTTATCCGTAAAATGCAAGATAATAAGCGCTGATTTAACAAAGCGCGAGGGAATAGAGAAATACAGGGCGGAGCTTCTATCACAGAAGCCTGAGATAGCCTTTCTTGTGAATGCCGCGGGGTTTGGCGTTTTCGGTGCGTTTGACGTGCTTGACGAGACGACCGTTAACGATATGATCGATTTGAACGTGAAAGCTTCCGTTCTCATAACTCATATGAGCGTGCCCTTTATGAAAAAGGGTGGAAGAATTATCGAGCTTGGAAGCGGATCATGCTTCACACCGCTGCCTCATTTTAACGTTTACGCGGCTTCAAAATCATTCATCTTACACTATACTAAAGCGCTCAATTATGAGCTTAAGCCTTATGCGGTTCGCGCGACCTGCTTTTGTCCCGGCTGGGTCGATACCGCATTTCTTCCGAAATCACTTGACGCTCCGAGCGCATACGTACCCAAAAGGCTTGCGCCTGTTCTGGACGTATCAAAGGTGGTTAAGGGTTGCGTTAAAGCGAGTATTAAGGGTAAAGCAATGTACGTGACGGGATGGTATACCAAAATGCAGCACGTGCTCTTTAAGTTGCTTCCCGACTGCATACTCAGTAAAATATGGGTAAAAATGCTTAAGAAAAATGAAAAAGAGGAGCATTGAAATGAAAAGAGAAAACTTTAAACCGGGCACTCTTCATGCCCCGTTGCCTGCGGTTATGGTCACCGTGGGAGATATGGAGAATTCAAATATAATCACTGTTGCGTGGACGGGAATTCTTTCAAGCGAGCCCCCACGCGCCTATATATCCGTAAGACCTTCAAGGCATTCTCATAAAATGCTTCTTGAAAACGGTGAGTTCGTAATTAATCTTACGACAGAAAAGCTTGCTTACGCTACCGATTATTCGGGAATTTATACGGGAGCTAAGGTTGATAAATTTGAAAAGCTTTCCTTGACGAAGGTAAAGAGCGCCGAAGTCAGCGCTCCCACAATAGCAGAAAGTCCGCTTGCGCTTGAATGCCGTGTGTTTGAGCGTCTTAGCTTTGGCACTCACGACGTTTTTATGGCTGATATCGTTAACGTTAGCGCGGATGATTCGCTTCTTGACGAAAACGGACGTATCTGCCTTGAAAGAGCAGGGCTTATGGCTTATGCGCACGGAGAATATTTTGCGCTCGGCAAGAAGATAGGTAAGTTCGGCTTCTCTGCGGCGAAGGAAACAAAAGCTAAAATAAAACGAGATTCCGCAAGAACGGCTTCGCGGTATAAGGGTGACGCCGCAAAGCAAACCGAAGTGGCAAAGAATGATAATAAGGCGATGTCAAAAAGCGCTTCGGCAGCAGAAGTAAAAGAGCCATATTACGCCAAATTTATAAATAAGAAGAACAGAAACCAAGGCGCAAAGCCCAAATCAAAGGGAGGGAAAAGAAAATGAACAGCGAAACTATAAAAGAGACCAGAGAAAAGGTTTTGGCGCTGATTGAGAGTGAATACGAGAGTGACGCCGCCTTTGAAAGAGAGATGGAGCTGCCCTCGAAAACCGTAAACAACTGGAGAAGAGAACGCTCGTCATCGTTTATGAAAATGCTGCCAAAGCTTGCTGATGGATTTGAGGTCAGCGTTGGAGAGCTTCTCTCGATGCCGATAACTCACGATACCTCGGAGCTTTCCGATGATGAGGTGGAGCTGCTAACTCTTTACAGAAAATGCGCTGTTTTGTCTCCAAAGCAGAAAATAGCCCTTGAAAAAACGCTTGAAAGCGTAATAAATCTGTATCTTAGCTCCGCTCCCGAAAAGAAAAAAGGTGTAAAAAAGAGTTAAAAGTCATATAAAAATTAACTTGCCTGATATAACGGAATGCTTGAATATATTAGGAACTGCGTATTGAGTGTAAATAAAACTTCTCAAATATGGTATTATGCATAAAAAATAAAATCCGAAAAAGACTTTTTGGAACGATTTTTTGTCTATTTTTACATAACTTCTAAAAATCGACTTCTTTTTCTTGACATGCGAAATAAAATTGTGTAAAATATATATACCTAAAGGGCAAACGCCCATCAAAAAAGGAGGAAAGACTATGCCAACCGAAAATTCTTATAAGATAGGAACAAAAAAGAAAAATCTTTTCTTGAGAGTTTCAAAGGGACACTTTGCAACTAACCACAGCCATATTAACTACTATATTGACGTTACAACACAAAAGACACGTCTTTCCGAGGCTCAGGCGGTTGCCGCAGAGCTTGTCAGCTACTATCATCAGTCCACGATAGTTGATACCATACTTTGCCTTGACGGTACGCAGGTTATCGGAACCTGCCTTGCCGAAGAGCTTACCCGTGGTAACTTTGTATCAATAAACGCGCATCAGACTATATACGTTTTAACCCCCGAGCATACGGCTGGAAGTCAGCTTATTTTCCGCGATAGTCTTCTTTCGGCTCTCCAGGGAAAGAACGTTCTCATACTTGCCGCGTCCGTAACGACGGGTTATACCGCCAAGAGCGCGATTGAGGCGATAAATTATTACGGAGGCAGAGTTGCCGGAATCGCTTCGATCTTCGCAACGGTTCCCGAGTGTATGGGATATGAGGTTCATTCCGTATTCGATCCTAATGACCTTAAGGACTATCAAAGCTATCAGTCGCACGAATGCCCTCTTTGTAAAGCAGGACAGCGAATCGACGCTCTCGTTAATAGCTTTGGTTATTCAAAGCTTTAATTCGAAAATATAATAACTAAAAACAAAGCCGTATATGCAAATCAAAGTTTACATATATGGCTTTGTTTTTCTTTGTATGGGATTAATTGACTACAATTAACGAGGTAATTTGTTTTTTAAAACGCTATCATTGATTGTCTAAAAACGTTACTACGTCATCCGAAAGCTCTATTGTGCTTTCCTTTGATTCGCTTTCTTTATCGGTCTGCTGCAGCTTTTCAAAAAGCAGCGAAAGCGCTTTGGCGAAAAAGCCCTTTATACCGCCTTCGCCCGCCTTTTCTTTCTCTTCATCCTTGTCGATTAAGAATTTGGATATAAGAGAGGTTATAAAGCTTGATGATTTTTCTCTTTGTTCGGCAAGTCGAAGATTGTCGTTTATTATAATTGACTCCCAGCCGGGATTTTTTGTATTAATTCCACTGAGGGTGGGATTAAAGGTGGAGTTGATTTTGCTCTTAAAGAATCCGCTTCCCATTTTCTTCTCAACGAAGCTTATTGCGAATGAGGTCTTGGAGTCGTTAGTAATGGAATCGAAGAAGGTTTCCGCTATTTTTTCGTTGGGATATTCGCTCATCTTAAGACTTATACCTTCGGGAGCGTGTGAAATTTTGATCATACGTGTGTTAGGAAGCTCGGGGAAGATCAGCTTGATTTTATACACCTTGTTTTTATCCTCATCGAGCGCGCATTCTCCAAGAGCGCGTACGAGATATTTTTCACCGCCGAAATTCAGCACCGTGTCGGAATAATTGTATAGTCCGACGGGGATTTTAAATTCCGTATCGCCTTCTTTTACCGTAAGAATAAGAGAGTCCGTAATTCTTAAGAGGCTTATCTTCTCGATTCCGCCAAGGAAATTGTTTTGCATTGTTCTGACAAAGAGCGGAAGCAAGGACGCATTGTTATCTCTGAACGCATATTCGCCGAGCACGTCATCCCACCCCGTGTCAAAGGGATATCTGTTTTTTATTCCCAAAAAATAAGCTATTCCTCGCTTTTCCTCTTTTTTTGAAATATCCTCTCTTGATGAGAAAAAGCTATCGCAGGTCTCTTTGAGACGTCTTACGTCACGTCTTTGAGAGTCGATGCTATTGTCGGGGACTGACAAATGCTTTTTTATAATAGCGAGCGCGGGACTTTGCGTGAACAGCTCGTTGTTTCCCGAGTTCATTGAGACTATGAATCCCGAGCTTTTGGAAATCCATACGTTTTGCCCGAGCATACCGTTTAAAAGGAATTCGTTTCCATCACGGCTTACCCAAACGTGAAGTCCGTAATCGTATTCCGGGTTTTCATGCGATACGTCTGCGTGAGGCGTGAGCATCAGCGAAAGAAACTCTCGCGAAAGTATGCGTTTGTTGTTAAAGTATCCGCCGGATGCCATCATAGCTCCGATTTTTAAGAAGCTTTCGCATGAAAGATACAGACCGAATCCGCCCTTTTCTATTCCTTCGGGACCCTTTTCCCAAAGATAATTTTTTATGCCGAGAGGTTCAAAGAGCTTTTCATTAACATACTCCGAAAGAGATTTACCCGTGATGCGTGTAACGATGTTCGCGAGAATATAGGAATTCATGCTGTTGTATTTAAAGCGCTCGGAAGGGACGAATTCGGATGCGCTCTCGAAGAACGCCTGTGTCCAATTCACTTCACTGACAACACCGACCTCGGCAAATTTTACACCGCTTTTCATCGATAAAAGATCTCTGACGGTTATCTTCTCGGATAATGCGCCTTTTCTTTTTATTTCCGGGAAGAAGTCTATAGCGAGCGCATTGAGATTTATTCTGCTTTCATCGTATAAAAATCCTATGGCAAGACCCGTAACGGTTTTTGACATAGAATGAGCGAGATGAAAGACGTTTGCGTCATATCCGTCTCTTGACGCTTCGGCGACGACCGCCCCATCCTTGAAAACCATAATACTGTGAACGTTTGCTCGTTCTTCCTTTTCAAGCTCTTTAAGCATAGAGGTCAAGAGCGAGGCGTATTTTCCGCCTTCTCCGCCGATTTTTCTTGAAAAGTATTTATCCTCTTTGCCGCTTGTCGAGATTTTCGAGGGCGTGTATTTAACCACGCGCGGATCCTTTTGCTCCTTGAGGCTAAGATTAACTAAAAATTTTATAGATTTTTTCTTGTAGCTTTCCATATTACTCTCTTAAAAGTTTTATCCTTGTTATTATACCCGAATTTGTATAAAATGTGATTATACTTAATAAAAATAAAGGTATTGCGCGGTAAATAAGACCACGGTTTAAAAGCAAAGTTTAAATGCAGCTATACCGACTCTTATATCAGCAATACCTTTATTTTCGTTGATTTGGCTTTGAATTTTCGGTTTTTAGATTTTATATAAGCGAGTCAAGACCGATGATATCCGCCAAAAGTCCGAACACTATTCCCGAAGCGATAAGAATCCCTACTATGAATAGATTCTCGCGGTGGTGCTTGTTGACCTTGAGAAGAACTAAAAGACCAGCTCCCGAGCCTGCAAAAAGTCCCGAAAGCATAGTGCCGAGAGTTATAAAGCCCGAGGTATAGAAGCCCGTGAGCGCTACGGACGCTGAGCAGTTCGGAATAAGACCGAAAATCGCCGCTATAATATGACTTATCACAGGCTTGTCGTACATTATTTTAGCGAGATTATCGTTCCCTATAAAGAAGATTGCAGTGTTTATCGCAAGAGTGCAAATGAAAATAAAGAGGGTGATTTTTACCGTGTGATGAAGAGCCGAATAAAAAATACCTCGCTCGCAGTGGCAGTTATCGTTTTCGCATAACTCGTCAATGTCTATTTCTCTTTTATCCCTTTTCATAATGTGAAGAATTGCGTCTAAGACAAAGCCAACGATAAGCGCAGCCGTGAATTTATAAATAAGAATAAATAGTATTTTCTTTGCGCCTATTCCCGAGCTGCTTATGAGAAGTGGAAGCATCTCGTCCGATGTGGAAAGAAATACCGCAACAAGAGTACCCATGGTAATAATTCTCGTACAGTAGAGATTTGATGCGACCGAAGAGAAGCCGCATTGCGGGATTATGCCAACGCTTGCGCCGAGAGCAGGACCGAGAGGACCTGCTTTCTTTAAAAATCCGACCGTCTTATCCGATGAGCTATGCTCAATAAATTCCATTAAAAGATAAGTGAGGAAAAGGAAGGGGATTAAGGGAAGCGTATCGATAAGACCGTGGAAAATCACTTCTTCTATAAAGATTCCAACCTTACCGAGCTTCTCCGAGAAAAACTCCTCAATTCCCGAATGCCCCGAGTGTGAGGCGTGGAGGAGCATCGCTTGTATTCTGTTAAAAATCATATATGTGTTCCTCCGTGTGAATGAACGCTTGAGCAACGCGGCTCATCACTGTCGTCTTTGCATTCATCGCATTTTCCAAATAGCATACAGCCGTATTCGAGCGTAAATCCGCCGCTTTCACGAAGCGCCGCGGTTACCTTTTCCGAAATGCTTTTATCAAGATGTATAAGCTTTCCGCAATCTCTGCACTTGAGATGAAGATGCGATTTGCATTCGTCCTTGCCGATATATTGATAAGAGCAGTGCCTGGTCTTGCCGTCGGAAATTCTTTTAACCGCGGATTCCGAAACAAGCTCTGAAACTATTCTGTAAACAGTGCTTTTGCCCTTACCGTCGGGAGCGATGCTCTCTGAAATTTCCTCGATGGTAAATGCTGTGTGCGCATTTTTTGAAAGGAAATCTATAATTTGTTTCTTTTTACCTGTATTATACTTCATATGCGTCCTTTAAAATGAGAATAATTCTCAAAATTCCTATCTATAATACTATAAAAAAGGAAAAATGTCAATAGAAAATTCTGATGTTTTTGAAAAAATACGTTTATACTTTATTGCCGTATCTTACTTGGAGGATGGCAAGAGTGCTAAAAAACGCTCGTAAATTTAGGCAAAAAGGTAATTTTGATGTTAGTTTTTGTTAGCACTCGTATTAGCAGAGTGCTAATGTTTACAAAAAAGACATAATTTGAACATCACATATTCATAAAAGGAAAGTAAACTAATACTGCAGTAAATGAGATTTTTACGGAGGTGAGCTTATGAATGTTGAAAAGCTGACAAACAAAAGTCGTGAGGCTATAGAAAAAGCGCGTTCGGTTGCGGGCGAGTATTCCGCTTCTGCGATAGGCGACGTTCATCTTCTTATAGCGCTCCTTTCAGATTCCGAGGGGCTTATACCGTCACTTCTTAAGAAGATGGAAACAAACGTACCCGAGCTGCTTGAAGGCTCTCGTGAAATTGCCGCTTTAATGCCGAAGGTTTCGGGCGCGGGATATTCAAATGAAAACGTATACGTAACGCGTGAATGTGATAAGGTTCTTTCGGGTAGCGAGAAAATTATGAGCGATATGGGAGACGAATATATATCGGTTGAGCATATTTTCCTATCTATGACCGACAATGCTTCGGATAAAGTAAAGGATCTCTTTAAAAAACACAAAATAACAAAAAAAGAAGCTCTTTCAGAGCTAAAGAAAATACGAGGTAACAGAAAAGTGACAAACGATAATCCCGAGGTAACCTACGACGTTCTGTCAAAATACGGTCAGAACCTCGTAGACCTCGCAAAATCAAAGAAGCTCGATCCCGTCATAGGCAGGGATGACGAAATACGAAACGTGATAAGAATACTTTCGAGAAAATCGAAAAACAATCCCTGTCTTATAGGTGAGCCCGGCGTTGGAAAGACTGCGATAGCAGAGGGACTTGCTCATAGAATAGTGAGGGGCGACGTGCCCGATAATTTAAAGAACAGACAGCTCTTTTCTCTTGATATGGGCGCTCTCGTTGCGGGAGCAAAGTACAGGGGAGAGTTTGAGGAGCGTCTTAAAGCCGTTCTGAATGAGGTAAAGGAGTCTGAGGGAAATATTATTCTCTTTATAGATGAGCTTCACACAATCGTCGGAGCGGGCAAGACCGAGGGCTCGATGGATGCGGGCAATCTCTTGAAGCCAATGCTTGCAAGAGGCGAGCTTCACTGTATTGGAGCAACCACGCTTGACGAATACAGAAAGTACGTAGAAAAGGATGCGGCGCTCGAGCGCAGATTCCAGCCCGTAATGGTAGACGAGCCGACGGTAGAGGATACAATAGCCATTCTGAGAGGACTCAAGGAAAGATACGAGGTATTCCACGGAGTTAAAATACACGACTCCGCAATTATAGCCGCAGCCACGCTTTCAAATAGATATATATCCGACAGATTTCTTCCCGATAAGGCTATCGACCTTGTTGACGAGGCGTGCGCGCTTATAAAGACGGAGATGAATTCCATGCCCACTGAAATGGATGAAATATCACGCAGAATAATGCAGCTTGAAATTGAAGAGGCGGCGCTGAAAAAGGAAAAGGATAAGCTATCTGTTGAAAGACTTTCGGATATAAGACTTGAGCTTCAGGATCTCAGAGGCGAATTTGACTCAATGAAGGTACGCTGGGAGAGTGAAAAGGACAGTATAGCGCAGGCGCAAAAAATACGTGAAGAAATTGACACGGTATCCCGTGAAATTGAGATTGCTGAGGCGGAATACAATCTCGGACGCGCGGCAGAGCTTAAGTACGGAAAGCTTCCGGAGCTGAGACGAGCGCTTCTTGAAGCCGAAAAAAAAGAAGCCGAGAGGGATAGCGTTTTGCTTCGTGATTCTGTCGGTGACGACGAGATTGCTAAAATAGTTTCGAGGTGGACGGGTATACCCGTGGCAAAGCTTGTAGAGGGCGAACGTGATAAGCTGCTCAATATGGATATAATCCTGCATAAGCGTGTTATAGGTCAGAACGAGGGCGTAAATAAAGTCACAGAAGCGGTAATGCGTTCGAGAGCCGGCATAAGAGATCCCAAAAGACCTATAGGCTCGTTTATGTTCTTAGGACCTACGGGAGTTGGTAAAACCGAGCTTGCGAAGGCGCTTGCCGAGGCGCTTTTCGATAATGAAAAAGCTATAGTCAGAATAGATATGTCCGAGTATATGGAAAAGTACAGCGTTTCAAGACTTATTGGAGCGCCTCCCGGCTACGTCGGATACGACGAAGGCGGTCAGCTTACCGAGGCTGTACGCCGTAAGCCCTACTCCGTGGTGCTTTTTGACGAGATAGAGAAGGCGCACCCCGATGTATTCAACGTTCTTTTGCAGCTTCTCGACGACGGAAGAATTACGGATAGCCAGGGGCGTGTGGTGGATTTCAAGAATACCATCGTTATTATGACGAGCAATCTCGGTTCTGATATTATACTCGACGGAATAGAGAACGGAGAAATAAAAGCGGAAGCCAAAAATGCCGTAGATATGCTCCTTAAGCGTTCCTTCCGACCCGAGTTCTTAAACCGACTTGATGAAATTATATATTTCAAGCCTCTTACTAAGGAAAATATACGCGCTATAGTAGATCTTACTCTTGCGGATCTCGAGAAGAGACTTGCCGACAAACGCATAAGGGTTGTTTTGACGGATAACGCGAAGGATTTTGTTATAGAAGCGTCTTACGATTCTATGTACGGAGCAAGACCGCTCAAGAGATTTATTCAGTCGAGAGTTGAAACTCTCGTTGCCAAAAAGATTATAAGCGACGATATATCTCCCGATAGCGAAATAATTATAGATTTTAACTCAAATGAATTGACTGCGGAAATTAAAACGCTGTAAATGTAAAATATAGTTTTCAAAAGCAAAGAAAAACGGGGAAACGTGCAAAAAAATCGCTTCCTCGTTTTTTAATTTGTGATTTATTTTTCTACAAGAGATAACGTTCCGATATATACGTTGTGATTGTCGTCTCCCATTGCGGAATAGTATTCGTCGTATACAAGCTCTGTAACTTCGTTTTCACGAACTACAATAACGTCCTTGTTAGGAAATGTGACTATAACGAACCTTCCGATTTTGTCCTCCAAGATTTCACTCAGGATAAAGCTTCCGTCCTCCTGATCGTGAAGGGTGAAGCGTGCGGGTGTCGGCTTTACTTCAAATGCTTCGTCGAAGATATCTTCGCTTATTATCTCACCGAAATTGTAAAAAGTGTAAACGTACTTTAAAATAAGCTTGTAGTTTTTCATCATAGCCTCCGTTTGAATTCGTATAATTTTATCATAATTAATGCTCGGTGTCAATATCGAAATTTTAATTCGCACGCATGCGAGTGTTTTTTAAATAAACGTATTGACTACCGCGTAAAAAAATGTTAAACTGTTTTGAAAGCAGAATTTAAAATGAGTAAAACACATTTTGCCAAAGGAGAGCTTTATTATGATACTTACTCTTGAACAGATAAAATCCGTAACCAAAGGCGCGGTAAAAATATGGGAAAGCGATGGCGTTACCCATTTTTCTAAATGCACGGACAAGCAGGTGGATGCTTGGTACAAATACGGAAGTGATGTTCTCGGAACAAGAGCGAGAACTACTACCGGCGTTAGACTCGATTTTTATACCAACTCGAAAAACTTCGCGTTTAAAACCGCTTCGGGAGAAAAGTTCGAGCTGCTTATTGACGGACTTCTCAGAGAAAGATACACAAGAGAAGGGAATCCTTGTATCGAAAAGAGCGTATCTCTTAATGATTCTCTTGGAAAAGAAAAGGAAGAGCTTCGTGTGACCTTTATATTCCCGAGCCATTCTATCGGCAGCCTCGAATACGTTAAGCTTGATGACGGCGCTTACATAAAGGCCCCGGAATATAAGACGAAAATACTCTTTATAGGTGACTCTATAACCCAGGGACACAACTCTAAGTACGATTCGCTCTCGTATGCGTGGCGTACGGTCAGCTTCTTTGACGCCGATGCCGTTATTAACGGAATAGGCGGAGCTTATTATATGCCCGAGAGCTTTGACGTTTCGGATTTTCAGCCCGACAGCGTAATTATAGCGTACGGCACAAATGATGCGTGTCGCTTCGATTATGATACGATGAAGGCTAAAACTGCGGGCTTTTTGGATCTTGTTAAGGAAGCCTACGGAGATAAAAGGGTTATAGTAATTTCTCCTATATGGAGAGCGAAGGGCGACGGCTCGGTTATGGGCGAGGAATTTGAGGCAAAGCGTACGATGGTTGAAAATGAGGCTAAAGAGAGAGGCTTCTACGTTATAAACGGACTTGAATTAGTACCGCCGATGGCTGATCTTTATGCCGATGCCTATCTTCACCCCAACGATCTCGGATTTGGAGTATATGCTGAGAATCTTATAAAGAAGCTTGTGAAAATTATAGGTTAAGTCCATACCGTCGAAATAACTCAAAATCGCTGAAACGCAAATGAAAGGAGCAGTTATGTTTGATAGAATATACGTTGAAATAGGTAATATATGCAATATGAATTGCTCCTTTTGCGCAGGCACGAAAAGAGCTCCTCGACAGATGGATAAGGAAGAGTTTGAAACCGTTTGCCGAAAGCTTCAAGGGCACACGGAAAACCTCTTTTTTCACGTTATGGGGGAGCCGCTTTTACACCCGCAGCTCGACCAGCTGCTTAAGATTGCAAGCACCTACGGCTATAAGGTTTCAATAACTACAAACGGGACTCTGCTTAAAAGGGCGGCAGACGTGCTGATATCGAACAGAGAGTCCATTCATAGAGTCAGCATATCCTTACACGCCCCTGAGGGAAACGGAAGAATTGAAGCTCTTGACGAGTATCTTGACGCCGCTCTTGACTTCGCAAACAAATTTTCGTCACTTGATAAAAATGTGGTTTTCAGACTTTGGAATCTCGACACGGCGGAAAAGACCGGGGAAAATTCGCTTAATTCAAAAATTTTAGAAAGACTCAAAAAAGCATACACGGGTGAGTGGATAAAGCGATATTCGGGATATAGGCTGGCATACAGAATCTTTTTGGAGTTTGACGGCATATTTACCTGGCCCTCCGAGAGTGAGGCAGAGGCTGTCGAAAACGGAAGATGCCACGCGCTTAGCCGTCAGATAGCCATTCTCACCGATGGAACGGTAGTACCTTGCTGTCTTGATTCGGACGGCTTGATACCGCTCGGAAATATTTTCAGAGAGGAACTTTCGGATATTCTTTCCGGTGAGACTGCAATGAAAATGAAAAGAGGCTTTGCTTCTTGCAAAATGGTACACCCCGTGTGTCAAAAATGCACCTACGCGAGACGCTTTACGGTAAAATAACAAAGGGGGATTTATATGTATATACAACTGCAGAATTTCGGACGCAACAGCTCTGTAAAAAGCATGTATTATGACGGTACGTACGAGTGTATCGAAAGAATACATCAATTTCCCGAGATAGTTTGCGTTATGGAAGGCGAGGTCGAAATAACCGTTGACGGAAATACTGAAAAAGCCAAAGCGGGAGACCTTGCCGTCATAACTCCCTTCAGAATTCATAGCTTCAAGACGCCTCGGTACTGCAAAATATGGATAGGCGTTATATCGACCGATTTCGCCGAAGAGTTCATATCGGGAGATGCTATTTATAGCACTGGTGATAACGCTGTATTTACGCCAACGAAGTCGCTTTTTGACTACTTATGTGAACATTTACCGCCAAAATACGATTTGCCTGCCGTTCTTGACGGAGATGTGATTGCGTATAGACAGGTCAAAGCATTGGTATATTCTGTGTTCGAGGAATACACGAGAACGGTGCCTCAAAAGAGAAAAAACGTGAAGGGCGTACCTTTGTCGGAGACGCTACTTTATATGAGTAATCACTATACCAAAAACATTTCTCTTACATCAGTAGCCAAAGCGCTCGGGTACACACCGACGTATATATCCCATTGTATATCCGTTATACCGGGAATGAATTTCAGAAAGCTTCTTAATTCCTTGCGTGTGGACGCCGCGAAAATTCACATACTCAAGGGAAGTCTTAAAATGATTGACGTTGCTCTTGAATGCGGCTTCTCGGGAGAGAGAAGCTTTAACAGAGCCTTTCTTGACGTCACGGGTATGACTCCTTCGGAATATAGAAGGACAAAATCAACCTCCTGAGCTCTATGAGGTAATTCCAACTTGTGTGTTATAAACGTCTGTTTCCGTGTTCTATTGTTTATATTATTTAGATATGTTTAACAAAAAACGCTTTCGTTTTTGTATTCGAAGGCGTTTTTTTATATCAAATCGCAAGTTTTGTCTGATTTTTTGCTGTTTTTTGTCCAATTCCATATTAGAAATAGTGATAAAATGTTACATCTCAAAATTTAACTATGAAAGGAAAAAAACAATGAATATCTTGAAGAAAAACAGAAAAGCGATTCTTTTCTTAGCGTTGGTAATTTGCACTATCGCAAGTGTATTTGCGGTAATGTCAATGCCTGCGGCTGCAGCTGAAAGCGCGGATAGCAAGCTGACTTTTGCTACCGACAGATACTACGTTATGGATAAAGCAATAGCATCCGATAATGGATTCACGTTCGAGGCGGAGGTTTCCGTTCCGTATGAGTATAAGGCCAAGAGATCGGGCGTTATTATAGGAAACTACGACGACCACGCAGCGTCTGACAGAGCTACGGGCACAACGCAGAGTAAAGCTTTGAGTGTAGAGCTTGTGTACGAATCAAGCATGATGAAAGTGCGCGTATACACTCGCCATGCTGGAAACGTCAAATTCAATTACAATCTCAATAACGATCTTTTCGAAGCTGATGGAACAACACCGAAATATGCAAAAATCGCGGTTTCCGTTGATCCGTCACTTGATGCTGATCACTACGTGCTTTACGTAAACGGTGAGCAGAAGGCAACCGCTTCGAGAGTTGAACCCATGCTTGTATCCGGTTGCTTCTCCGACCTTGAAACCATGTGGATAGGCGCCGACCCAAGAAAAGACAACGCGCAATATTTTAAGGGCTCGATAAAGAACTTAGCCGTTTACGACGATATCAGAACCGCTGATGAGGTAGCCGCGGATGCTATAGCCTTTGCTCCGGATACTTCAGACGCAAATCTTCTTTGCGCTTACGATCTTACCGACCTTGAGGTTAACGAGGGATATCTTAACGACCTTTCATCAAACGGAAACAACGCGAAAAATCCCAACTGGAAGCCTGACGGTATCGGAAGAGAGTTCAGCGTAAACGATAATTTGTTGCTTTCAAAAGCTATTACCGAAATGCCACAGACCTTCGAGGCTGTAATTTACGCGCCTACCAAAAAGGCTGACGGCACCGCTCTTTCAAGACCCGGCGTTATAATCGGAAACTATCATCTCAACAGAGAAATTTGCTTTAATTTTGAGATTCACAGTAATGGAATGGCTACCGTTTATCTCGATCAGGGTAAGGGAGCGTATTCAACTAAGATTGCGGACGTGAGATGCGATAGCGGATTCGTTCATATCGCTATAGTTCGTGAATTGAACGTATCCTCGGGAGCTAAATACACTCTCTACGTGGACGGTCAGTACGTCACATCTACTATCCTTGCGAGTGATACCGTAGATCTTGACATAGCAGCCGTTCAGGCTACAAACAAGCTACAGCTTGGAGGAGATGCCCGCACAGATAATGCAAGATGGTTCCAGGGCAGAATGAAAGACGTAGCTCTTTATTCCGAGCCTCTTACAGCTGAGGAAGTAATGGCTTCTTATAAGAACGGTGTAGGAACTGTAAAAAATAAAGACAACGGACTTATTCTCCATCTTGATATGAATGAGTACGAGACTCCCGATTACGTTAAAGACGTCAGCGGCAACGATCACCATGCAACGCAAGGCGGTGTATCGATTGAAACCTTTAACCAGGGCAGAGGATTTTCCGTTGAAGATACGCTTTACGTCCAGAAGAAGCTTGACGTAATGCCAAAAACCTACGAGGCTTTAGTATTGGTTCCCTCTAACGACAGAGCGGGAGTAATCTTGGGCAACTATGGCGGCTCTTCGTGCATAAACTTTGAAATCCATGGTTCGAGCTCCAACCCCAGAGTTCCTTCTCTTTACATAACCGATGAGAACGGAAATACGTTCAGTGATAAATTTGCGGTTAATCTTACTCCAAACACGTGGGTACACCTTGTAATAACTCACGAAACGAGCGCAGCCGGCGCAACGTTTAAATGCTACGTAGACGGAGCATTGGCGGGTACTCTTACTTCGAATTTGTCGTATGAATATGACCTCAAGGAACTTACCGCTGAGAATTATCTCAGACTTGGCGGAGATTCTCGCTCCGGCAACGTTCAGAACTATAAGGGTAGAATCAAGAACGTAGCGCTTTATTCCAATGTTCTTACCGCTGAGGAAGTTAAGGGACTCTATGAGAACGGAATGGGACTGTCGAGAGAGGATATTATTCTTGCTTACGACCTTACAAAGCCCGAAAATCAGACAGGAACAACAATTATAGATGAAACCGGAAACGGTTACAATATCGGTTCTGAAAACGTGGACCCCTTCTATGAAAGAACCGAGGCTATAGGTGATTACGACTATGCGTTTGCTATAGTAGGTGATACTCAGAAGCTCGTTTACCAGGACGTTAATAACGGAACTAATTACGTTTCTTATATTTACGATTGGCTTGTAGCTAACAAGACCTCCAAGAAAATAGGTCTCGTTATGGGCGTTGGTGATATTACAGAGAAAAATACCGCTGCTGAATATGAGCGCATACTTCCCGAGTTCCAGAAGCTCGCTGATGCGGGAATGCTTTATTCAATAACTCCCGGTAACCATGACGGTCCCGATGCGTATACGAGATATAATTCATATTTCTCCGGTGTAACCTCGCTTACAAAGAATATATCGGGTTATTATAACGACGATTCCTCTCAGGTAGCTAACTACTATATCAAGACTACTATTGAGGGCGAAAAATATATGATATTCAGCCTTCAATACGGCGCTAACGACGATATTCTCGCATGGGCGGGCAACGTTTGCGACGAGAATAAGGACTATAAGGTCATAATGACTACGCACGCGTATATGTTCAGAGACGGAACCACTCTTGACGCGGGCGACGTTGTTCCTCCGAATTCATCCGATAAAACAACCGACGATACCAGAAACAACGGAGATATGATGTGGGAAGAATTCGTATCTCAGCACGAAAACATCGTTCTTACCTTCTCCGGTCACGATCCATGTCCTAATGTTGTTATGCGTCAGGATCTCGGTATTAACGGAAACGTTGTATCTCAGTTCCTTGTTGACTTCCAGACTATGGATGGTAATCTCGGATACGAAACAGGAATGGTAGCTATGCTTTATATATCGAAGAACGGAAACGTTAAGGTCGAATATATTTCCACTTACAGAACTGCCGAGGCGCGCAAAACTAACCCCGATGCTCAGGATATGCTCTACAAGGAGATGAACCAGTTCAGCTTTAATATGTATGAGATTCCCGAGAACCTTCGCACAGAATACGGTGTGATTCCATACGAGTATATGTCAGAAGCTAAATATCCTCTCGTCGTATTCCAAAACGGTGAATTCAAGGGTGCATACAGCGTATTTGCAAGCGGAACCGAGTCTAATTGCGCTATTGGAAGAGTTAAGCAGCTTACCGCATCCACTCCCGGACTTACGGCGGAAATACTTCTCAGAAGCAATATAACCGTTAATGCTACGCTTTCTAACCAAGGACAAATCTTAGGCGATATAATCATTGACCTTTCGGGATACACTATGACGCAGTCAAATACGTATCTCTTTAACGGAATCGCGAAGAATTGGAAGGGAATTGACGATTCAAGCTTCACAATTATCAACGGAAATATAGTTTTAAATACACACGGATTGGCGCAGATGGGCGCATACAGCAATGGTTACGCTGCTGTAGCTAACTCTTCGACCGGCGAATATAAGACAACCTCGTTTATCTTTAAAGACGTTAATATTTCGCTCGGCGAGGGCGCTACGCTTAACAATCTGCTTGGCAACTACAGTGATGCGACAAATATCGAAACAGACGGCTGTATTGCGGGATTTGAATATATATTCGATTCTGATTGCGTTATAGACATAACTAATGCTCCGTCAGGCTTCACGCTCTTCGGCGCAAATGATAATAAAATCTCAGGCTCTATCAGCTCCACAGCGTTTGCGACTAACTGTATCGTTAACGTAAAAATTGAAGGTGGAAGAATTATTGCCGCAAATTCGGATTTCGTTCTCGCGGATATTAACGAGAATAACAACTCAAGCGTCACGTTTGACCTCGGCACTAACGGGTATACAGTTCTTTCTCTTGACGGAGAATCGGAAAAGCCTTCTCAAATCATGACGGCTGTGACAAGTGATGGAGTTGAGTGCGTATTCGTGAAAGTTTCTGAAAATGACGGATATGCAAACTATAGTTTGTATCCTAAGGCAATACTCGGCTATAAGATTAAGACGAGCGTAACACTTTATTCGAACTTCGTATACAATATTTACATTCCTAAGGCTAACGTAAACAGCTTCACGATTAACGGAGCTACTATGGAATATGAAGAGATTGAAATGGACGGCGTTACCTACTACCACGTAGCAGTTAACCTTCCCGCAGGCGAGACTCTTTCGGATATCAAGGTATGCGTTAAGCTCAATTCGGGTAGCACAACCGTTGACGCAAACTGGACGCTTAACGTGCTTAACTACACTAAGTCCATTCTCGCAGGCGAATACGATAACGTAACCAAGACTCTTATGAAGGATATGCTTGTATATGCTTCTGCGGCTCATACATACTTTGAGAATACCGAAGCGGTATCCGCAAAGCTTTCCGAAATCGCAACCCTTCTTGAAGGATATACCAAGGCAATGCCCACGGGAGAAGCTAAGCAGCCCACAGGCACAACCTACTTCAAGGAAGTTACGGTTAACCTTGATAAAGTA
>SVUD01000027.1 GCA_015063445.1 Oscillospiraceae bacterium | reverse complement strand
GAAAGCGTGTCTCGAGGAGGGAAAGAGCGTTCGTTCTCTTGATCTTTCCGAGGACGAGGAGGCTTGGATAGAAGAGTCGAGGCTCCTTACTAACAAACCCATAATATACGTCGCAAACATCTCAGAGGATGAGGTTTCCGGTGACTACGAGAATAATGATGGATACAAGCTTCTCCGCGCTCACGCAGAATCCGAGGGAAGTGAAATCATCGCTATCAGCGCACAGATTGAGGCAGAGCTCGCAGAGCTTGAAGGGGAAGAGAAGCAAGGCTTCCTTGATGACCTCGGCATTGATGAAAGCGGACTTGACAAGCTTATTAAATCCGGATATTCACTTCTCGGTCTTATAAGCTTTCTTACGGCAGGGCCTAAGGAGGTTCGCGCGTGGACTATCACTAAGGGAACGAAAGCTCCGGGCGCCGCAGGAAAGATACATTCCGACTTTGAGCGTGGATTTATTCGCGCTGAGGTAGTTGCTTTTGATGATCTTGTTCGCGAGGGTGACAGAAACAAGGTTAAGGAAAAAGGACTTCTTCGCAGCGAGGGTAAGGAGTACGTTATGCGTGACGGAGATATAGTTGAATTCCTCTTCAACGTATAAAAATAAATTAAACAATGTAACAAATAATAAAAAACACAAGAGAGAATTAACGGTTTGTCGTGCCGTAATCTTTCTTGTGTTTTTATTTGTATATTAAAATACGTTACTTATAAAAATAAAACTTACTTTCGGTAAAATACAGCTTCGGAGGTTGCCAGGTTGTCCGAGATACGTCAAAGTCAATCTCTGTATCGAACGAAACCACAGTTTTAAGTCTTTTGTCAAAGCTATCTATGGTTATCGGCCTGGTATATGCTTTTCCGTATCCGCCAAAAATCATGTAGTCACTGACCTGAAGCAGCTGATGAGAATCCTTAACGTATTGCAAAAGACCTTTCGAAAGATAGGAATACAGTTCGTTACCGTTCTTTAAAAGTACTGCTGACATATTATAGCTTCTGAACGGAATCATCATTTCAAAGTCAAGAACTCTCGTGGGTAACGTATCTTCATAAAACGAAAGCTCCGTACGATACTCTTCGATAATTCCGAAGCATTTTAGGGCGATTTCATGCTGCTCATCATTCAAAGCCTTAGGAAGTTTTACTTCCTTTACAAGATTGCTTGATAACACCTTATTCAAAGAATTGGGAAGCGCATCATAATAATTTGTCACAACGTAACATTCGAGCTCAACTATTCTTTCCTCGACAAGTAAATAATTGTTAGCGTAAGCAGTGCTTTTTGATGAATTTGAAATATCAATAAGAGCTACTTCTTCGTTTTTGCGAATAAGAATTTTATCATAACCGTCGTGAACGCAGGCAAGCATATCTCTCGATTTGATTTGTTTTGTCAAGCCTATAGGTAAGGCGTTAGCAAAAACAAACAATACGGAAAGATAGGTTAAATATAGTGCCTTTCGTTTTATCGGAGCGAATGCGAAAACAGCAAAAGAAATTCCGAGTATTATAAAAAGCGTCTGCACAATTGGAAACTCCGAGGAAGAGTATGCAAATGATAGATCGGAAAGATTACCGACAAGGTCGCTTATCAACTCCTCGAAAAGTATCAAAAGCTTTCCTAACGGAATAATGCGGCCAACGAAAAGTACGATTATTCCAAGATATACGTAAAATTCGGTTAAAATAGAGAAAACAAAGGTTGCGAGTGCGGAAACTACCGAAGTACCGGTAAAGCAGAGCGTACTTAGTATTACGGTAGCGGAAATTGCAAAAAGAGAATATAAAAACGATAGCCATACATATCTGAAAAAACGTTTTCCACCTTCCTCATAGCTGTAATTTTCATTAAGAATCTCTACTGCTACGAGTATTCCTCCTGTCGCGAGTATAGATAACCAAAGACCAACGTCAAAAGCCGCATACGGTGTAACGAGTATTATTAGCGCCGAAGCCATCATAAGCGAGGTTATACTGTCCCTGCATCCTGTAATGAGAAACAGAATTGTAGACAATATCAGCATAATACCCGCTCTGCAAACGGAAAGAGGGAAGCCGGTGAGAGCCATAAAGAGAAACGTAAATACAGAGCCTGCTATAAGTCTGTATTTTTTATCAACGTGAAAGAGTGCTAAAAATTTATTAACTGCGGCGGCTAAAAGAACGACATGCGTTCCGCTAAGCGCAAGTATATGAGTAATACCTGTTCTCAAAAAGTCGAGATTCAGCTGTCCTGAAAGACGGTCTCTTTCACCAAGAAGAAGGGCGCTGAGCATCGAGCCGGCACGTTTGTTGCTTAAGCTCTCGGCTCGTTGAGATATCCACTCTCTGATAAGCTTACACTTGTATCCAATCGGCTCACGACCAACGCCTTCTATCTCAAAATAGCTTATATCTGCCGTTGCGGAAATTCCTCTTGATGTATAGTAATTTTTGAAGTTAAAATCTTCTCCTTTTTCAAGCTCTTCGGGCTCAGCTGTGAAAGTTATAATGCTTCCCGGCTTTATTTCATCATATTTTCCATAAACATTAATATTAAGCTTTAAGGACTTTTTCTTTGAATCTACTGTTCGTGTCTTAACCTTAATCGATTGAAGATTATCGCTTTTTTTATCTACGTCCAGAACCTTAGCTGTGAATTCGGTGCTTTCTCCGTACAATTCCTTAGGATAAAAGCAAACGTCAAAATACAAAAAGGATACTAAGAATGATGATAACAATCCAATAGAGACAATTTTAATTAAGGTATCAAATCTCTTTATAACAAACGCAAATATGATAAACGATATAGAAAAAGCAATACATATAGCTCGCATCAAGGGTGAAAGAAAAGAGAACAAAGAAAAGCCACCGAGTATAACACAAAGTATTAAACCAAGTGGCCTTTTTTCAAAAATATTCATAAAATTATTGCTTTGCTTCTTCTTTTTTGAATTTCATTTCGGAGCCCTTCGGTATTACAAAATTAAATCCGTTTCGTACTACCGTAAAATCTATGTTTTTAGCGCCCTTGATTTCGCCGTCAACACAAATCGGAATAGGACTGTCAAATTCCATCCTAAAATGAGGAACACTCTTGTACGATATATATTTCTGAGCTCTCTTCTTAGAAATATACGTGCCTTTTTTATATGAAGCGACAAGACTCAAAAACGTAAGTCTCGACACCTTTTTTATCATAACTATATCAATCATGCCATCGTTCAAGTAAGCTTTTGGGAGAGAATTAAAGCCACCCCCGCAAAATCTGCCGTTACCGATAGCGGTAAGCATTAATTCGGAGTCGATTACCTCACCGTCATCAAATACAAGCTTCATATTCGTTCCGTATTTTCTGAAGAAAGCAACTATAACTCCGGCAATATATGAGAAACCGGGAGTTGTAAGTCGCATTTTCTTAAGCTTTGTTGATATTTTAACAACGGAACAGTCGAAGCCGATATTTATCATGTTGGCACAATACGAATCGTTGTATTTAATAAGGTCAAGAGAAACGGTTTCTCCATCAAGCTGCGCTTCAATATCCTTAAAAAGCTCGGTATGCGTAAAATTACGAACAAAATCATTTCCCGAGCCGTGGGGGATTACACCGAATTCAACGTTAGGTGACGATGGAGCACTGTTAACTATTTCGTTAATAGTACCGTCACCGCCAACGCATATAAAGCGCTGTCTGTCCTGCGTGCTGTTAACCATAGAACGAACGTACTCAGTCGCATCTCCTACGCTTGTTGTATAATATATGCGATAGCTCAGCTGCCTTTTCTGACAAGCGGATCTGATTTTATCGGTCATTGCCTTTACCGACTTCTGAGCTTTTTTATAATTTTTACCCGACATAGGGTTAAGAACAAAATGATAAACCATATAGGTACTCTCCAAACGAGAAATTATCAATATATAAGAACTATTATTTGTTTATGCTATCAAGCATTTAACATTATATCAAAAAAAACACAATTTGTCAAGTTATGTATATTTTTATACAAAATATTTGCTACTGATTTTTCTTTTTGATAAATTCAATATAAGCTTTTGCGGCTTGTTCGGTTTTATTATTACCAAACACGTAGTATTTTTTATCGCTTATATCCTCAGGCAAATATTTTTGATCAACATAATGATTCTCATAATCATGAGGGTATTTATAGCCCTTAAATAACGGGCTCTGCAAATGAGTTGGTATTTCAATGCCACGGCCGGCATTTAAATCCTCGCACGCCGCATGATAAGCAAGATATGATGAATTCGATTTAGGAGCTGTTGCAAGTATACATACAGCATTAGACAAGGGAATCGCGGCCTCGGGTAGGCCAAGCTCCTTAGCGCTTTCGGTAAGGGAGCGTGTGATAACCGAAGCCATAGGATAAGCGCATCCTATATCCTCGCTTGCTATTACCTGTAAGCGTCTGCAAACTGATATAATATCACCCATGGATAAAATTTTTGCCAAATAAAATACCGCCGCATCGGGATCAGAGCCTCGAATGGATTTTTGCAAACAGGAAAGAAGATCGTAATGCACGTCTCCGCTTCTGTCAAAATGTCCTATAACGGAGGGGATCAGATCGGTTACTGTTTTTTTATCTATCGTTTCTCCGGAAACGTAAAATGCGTTTTCGAGAATGCCAATACTCATTCTTACGTCACCCGCGGCGGTATTCGCTATAGCGTTAAGAACGTCATCGTCAACCTTTTTATCGGTGTTAAATTCCTCGTTCAAAAGCCTAAGCGCTCTTCTGAGCGTAGGAACGCAATCAGCTCCGCTTACCGATTTGAATTCGAAAACAGAGGAACGTGAAAGAATAGCGTTATAGATATAAAAATACGGATTTTCCGTGGTGGAAGCTATGAGAGTTATTTTTCCGTTTTCTATAAACTCAAGTAAGGATTGCTGCTGTTTGCGGTTAAAATACTGTATCTCGTCAAGGTAAAGCAGCGTTCCGTTAGAGGAGAACATATTATCACTCGAATTTATGACCTCTTTAACATCAGAAAGAGAAGCTGTAGTCGCATTTAACTTATAAAGCTGCATCCCTGATGACTTTGCAATAATATTAGCTACTGTCGTTTTTCCGGTGCCTGGAGGACCGTAAAATATCATATTCGGAATTTTTCCGCTTTCGGTTAAACGTCTGAGTATTCCGTTTTCACCTATAAGATGACCTTGTCCCGCAATCTCATCAAAGGTTGTGGGACGAAGCTTGTCTGCTAATGGTTGATTGGACATTTTTACTTCCTTCTTAAGATATGTTTTGATTGTTACTTTCGATTATGCTGCCAAGCGCATCCCTCAGCGCAGAATGCTCGGGGAGGGCAAGCTCCGGATCACGCGCAAAGATTTCTTTCGCGGTAGCGAAGGCTGAGGAAAACAGGTCGGTATCATCACAGAGCTTTGCAAATTTAAATTCGAATCCGCCACTCTGCCTAAAATTATCATTGGAATTATTAGAAAAGAAGTCTCCGGGGCCTCTGAGCATTAAATCCTTGTCGGCTATCTCGTAACCGTCGTAGGTAGTTTTCATAATGTTAAGTCTCGAAAGCGCTTTTTCGGTTTTCATATCGGAAACCAACACGCAATACGACTTTTTCTTACCTCTTCCGACACGACCTCTGAGCTGATGCAGCTGGGAAAGTCCAAACCTCTCTGCATTCTCTACTATCATCAGCGTAGCGTTTGGTACGTTGATTCCTACTTCAATAACAGTAGTCGAAACTAAAACGTTAACCTCACCCGCTGAAAACCTTGCCATAATAGCATCCTTTTCGTCCGCTTTCATCTTACCGTGCAGACATTCTATCTTCAAATCGGGTAAAGCCTTCCTGAGATTTTCAGTATATTCCACCGCGCTTTTAAGCTCCGGATAAGGTGAAGCCGACGGCACGGATAAGGATTCCGGAACGTACGAAATCTCATCCTCGTCTTCCTTTGCTTCGATTGCAGGGCAAACCACGTAGCACTGGCCGCCGATAAGGGTTTGCTTTCTTATAAAATCATTCAGCCTTTCACGGTAGGTTTCATCCACAACAAAGGTATCTACGCGCATTCGTCCCTTTGGCATTTCTGTTATTCGGGATATATCAAGGTCTCCATACATAGTTAACGCCAAGGTTCTCGGGATGGGTGTTGCGCTCATTACAAGCATATGAGAGACCATGGCTTTTCCTTTTAGCTTTGAACGTTGTAAAACACCAAATCGGTGCTGCTCATCTGTTATAACCAGACCAAGAGCATTGAATTCAACCTTATCGGATATCAATGCATGAGTTCCGATAACGACCGATATGCTTCCGTCCGAAAGACCGCTGTAAATACGTTTTTTCTCTTTTTGCGATGTATTTCCAAGCAACAATTCAACACCGATTCCAAGCTTTCCGAAAAGCTCTTTAACATCGGAGTAATGTTGTCTTGCCAAAATTTCGGTCGGAACCATTAAGGCTGCCTGATAACCGGATTTTACGGCAATATACATAGCGCATATAGCGCAAATGGTTTTACCGGAGCCCACGTCTCCGACGAGTATTCTCGTCATTTGTGAAACACTTTTACCGTCTCTTGACACGGTATCACGGTAGATATCGTTTACCGCCTTTTTCTGATCCGACGTCAATTCATAAGGAAGAAGGTCAAGAAGCGGTATAAGCGAGCAAGGCGCAAAGGGAATACCAGTTCCCAATCTTTTTCCCTTAGAGTTAACGGCTATTCCTAAGCCGAACATCAGCATTTCATCAAACGCAAGGCGTCGGAGCGACGAATAAAGAGCCTTTTCGTTTTCGGGGAAATGAGCGTTTTTAATCGCATAGGTAAGGGAGGGGAGTTCTTGCGCAAGTCGAATCTTTTCCGGCAGCGGATCGGTTATTTTTGAAAGAGCCTCGTCTATCACCGACGCCATAAGTTTATCTATAACCTTAGAGGAAAGTCCCTCGGTTAACGGATATATCGGAATGAAATCGGGGAGAGGCTTTGATTCAAAATACGGCTCATACTTAGGTGTTATAAGTTGTATTTGTTTTTTTGAATATGAAAGCTTACCGTAAAATCTGAATTCGGCACCTAATGTAAAAACATCCTTGACGTAAGGCGAATTAAAAAATACTACCTCAACAGCACCGCTCTCATCAAACGCTCTGAATTTCGAAATCGTCATATTATTTTTGATTCGAACACTTTTAACCATAGTTCCGACGGTAAGAATCATAGAGCATGGCACGTCGAACGATGCATTTGAAAGAGGTCGTACGTCAGAGCGATTCTCATAAGCTCTCGGGAAGAAGTACACCATATCACGTACTGTATGAATATTAAGTTTTGCAAGCTGCTTGCTTCTTGCGCTGCCTACGCCTTTAAGCTTATCGACAGGCATATCCAAAAATTCCATAGCATACCTCCTTTCCGAGAATAAACCGTTTTATACTATTGTACAACATTTTAAGATTTTTTTCAAGGATACCGATGAAAAAAATGCAAATTTATATAAAAGCACATCTATATTTTAATAAATTTTAAATATTTTGTAAGAAAATGAGATTTCCTTATTTACTTTTAATTTTCATTGTGATATACTGTAGAGGTATAATTATAATCATTAACGGAGCAAAAAATGATCAGAGAATTCAAGGATCCGCAAAATTACCCTCGGGTCATATCTTTACTTTCGATTTTATCTCTTTTATTTGGTGTTGTTACGTGCTTGCTCGGGGAATTGTTTTTACCCCTGTCGGCAGCATTTTTGGCCACGCTCTTTTTATTTGAAAATCCAAAGAAAAGATTTTTATCATACATCTGTCCCGCGGTCTCAATAGTTTTGGCGGTACTCTTAAAGGGTATAGCCGCAATCATCTCGATTGAATACGTTTTAATAGCCTTTGTCATTGCGATTTGTTATAAAAGATCATTTAGCAAGGCCGAAACCTCGATATATATTACGCTTATCATATCAGCGTTTATCTTCATTTCGTTATACCTCGGTGCTGCTTTTGTGATTAAAGACTTTTCTCTTAATGCGGTAACCACCCATTATGTAGAAGCTTATGCGGATTTAAAAAGAGACTTTGTGGATTTATTTTCCGGATTTGCTGTAAACGGAGATGACGGAACTATCGAATATGCAATGAGCGTTGAGGAAGCTGAGTCTTATTTTGACTCGATTACAACTTCATTCATAGGGCTGATCGCAGTAATCTCGTTTTTAATAACAGGACTTACGCTTAAGCTCTATTCTCATCTCATACTGAGGTTTTCAAAGCACGGTATTTTAAAAACGTTTGCTCATTTCTTACCGTCTAATTTCTGCGCTTATCTGTATATAATATCCACTGTGCTTGGTTGGTTGGCGTCCGAAACGTCAACCTTCGGAATCATATTGATTAACATTAACTTCATCTTAGAGACAGTGTTCCTTTATATGGGACTCAAATATCTCGTTATGATAAGTAATGTCTCACAACGTAAGCGACTGACTTATTTTTTGTTAGCTTTAGGTATTCTTTCATTCCCGTCGTTTGTTCCAAGCCTTATCTCCTATCTCGGAGTATGGGTGGTAATCGGAACGAACCTTAACAACAAAGCCTCAAAAGTCTGATTACATTGCTTTTACAGGAGCTTAATATGAATAATCAAAACAAAAAGAAGCATATCCCATTTGTCTCAAAATCACAGCTTGCGCTATGCGTTATGCTTTGTCCTATTTTTATCGCTGCTTATGCATTAATAAACGAGTACACAGAAATCAATCCTATGTTTTCTGCTGTAGCTATGTCGTTTCTGTATTTGCTTTGCGTCGCTCTCGTCGCAACCTATCACGCTCAGTTTATTAAAATGCTTCCGTCTGCCGACGTTCAGAAGTTTTTAAGCGAGACGGGTAGCTCGGTATTTAAAAACACTGTTTTACCGGTGTTTGCGATAGATTCGTACGGTACTGTTATGTGGTACAATGATTCTATGCACGAGCTCGCCGATCTTTACGGTAATTTTATCGGTATGAACGTTTCTTCATTCATAAGCGATCCTATTACAAAAGAAAACTTTGACGGTAAGCCCGTAACGGTATTCGGTAAGCAATATAAAATCGAATCCTTTGAAATTACCGATAAGGACACCGGACTATACCTCATAATTCTTAACGACGTCACTGACCTTCTCGATATAAAGAGACGCTACAATGACGAAAGAGTTGCCGTAGCATACGTTGCTATAGATAACGTAGAGGATATTCTCCAGTACGTACACGACAAGTTCAAGGATGCGGTGGCTGAGGTTGACGAAAAGATAAAAGCATGGGCAAAATCCATGAACGGAATTGTAAAATCCTACGATAGTGATAAATACCTCGTGCTTTTCGACGCATCAAAGCTTGAGGAGTGTATCGGCAATAGATTCGAAATACTTGACGATATTCGCAACAGCAGAGTCGGCGACGGTGTTTCGGTTACGGTTTCTATGGGTATCTCAAAGGCCGTTGGCTCGTTATCGGAAAGAGAAAAGGCTGCGCGAGATGCGATTGACCTTGCGCTCCAACGTGGCGGTGACCAGGTCGTATACAAGACCGAGGACACTATAGAATACTACGGCGGAAGAACGAAATCACTTTATAAGCGCTCCAACGTACGCTCGAGAACGTTTACCAATCAGCTCTCATCTCTTATAGCACGTTCAGATAACGTTATCGTTATGGGACACAGATACGGTGACTTTGATTCCATCGGAGCTTCCGTAGGAGCTGCAAGACTTGCTATGCTTCTTGGAATAAAGGTAAACATTGCGGTTGATATGAGAGACGCAAACCTTCAGCCTTGCATCGAAATGATGCAGGAAACAGAACGTTACTCTCACGTCTTTGTAGATAGTGCAGATGCACTTGATCTTATGACTCCGGATACGCTTGTTATACTTGTTGACCATAATAATTTTGAACGTTCGCAGTTTACAGACATCGCAATAAGAGCTCACAAGGTTGTAATAATCGATCACCACAGAAAAGTCGACGTAATGCCTGACAGTGTTGACATATCTTATATTGAGCCTTCAGCTTCAAGTACGTGCGAGCTTATAAGCGAGATGTTAGAGGTTGCGCTTACATCGAATAACATATCAAGAGAAGAGGCAAACATACTTCTTTCGGGAATTATCCTCGATACAAAGCAATTCACAAGAAACACCGGTACTCGTACTTTCGGCGCGGCACAATATCTTCAGGGCGCGGGGGCAAATCCCTCGGACGTATACGATATGTTCAAAACATCCCCCGAGGATCTTGCTAAGGAATCGAGATTCCATACCGAAATTACGGTTTATAAAAACGATATTGCTATATCGTCATGCGACGGTGAAACAGACGAATCATATAGAATAGTCGCCTCTAAGGCAGCGGATAAGATGCTTACATTAAAGAATGTTACCGCGGCGTTTGCTATGGTGAAAATCGGCGAGCAGATTCACATTTCAGGCCGTTCAAACGGAAAAATCAACGTTCAGGCAATACTTGAAAAGCTTCATGGCGGCGGTCATTTCGACGTTGCGGGAGCGCAAGTTAAGTCCGATTCGATCACGTCAGTGCTTGAAACGTTGAAGGAAAGCATTGACGAATATCTCAGTACAATAAATAACAACAATTAAATTTTCAGGAGAAATGTAATGAAAGTAATTTTACTTTGCGATGTAAAAGGTCAGGGAAAAAAAGACCAGATAATAAATGTTTCGGACGGATATGCGAGAAACTTCCTTTTCCCTCAGAAAAAGGCTATTCCTGCGGATAACAAGGCGCAGAACGAGCTCAGAGGAAAGGAAGAGGCAAAGCAGTTCAAGCTCGCCGAGGACAAAAAGGCTGCAGTGGCTCTTGCCGAAAAGATAAACGCTCAGGAAGTTAAAATAAAAATGGGACACGGTCACGACGGCAGACTTTACGGCTCTGTTACCGCAAAAGATATCGCCGATCAGCTTTCAAACCTTATCGGCACTCCCGTTGATAAAAGAAAAATTAATCTCAAGGACGTTATCAAGGCTTACGGAAAATATGACGTTGAGCTCAAGGTTCACCCTGAGGTAGTCGCAAAATTCACAGTACTTGTTCACGAATAAAACAAACTCTGCTAAGGAGATATTATGGAACAGAACAATTCGATTATTAAGCAAATGCCTGTCGCTATAGAAGCTGAGCAAGCATTTCTCGGCTCGATAATCAGAAAGCCCGAAGCCTTCGACTCCGTAGGAGGAATGCTCACAGCTGATGACTTCTATCTTGAGGAGCACAAGAATATATATATTTCTCTTACAAAGATGTATACCGAAAGCAGAACGATAGATCCCGTAACCTTAGCCAACGCGTTAGTAGAGGCGGGAATAAAAGACCAGACCGGAGGAATACAATATATTGCGCTCCTCGCAGACTCGGTGCCTTCCGCATCTAATGTCAAGGATTACGCTAAAATCGTCAAGGATAAATCTACTCTCAGACGGCTGATCAACGCTTGTGATGAAATTAACACTGAAGCGTATGAAGAAGCTTCAGCAGTCAGGAATATTATCGATAGCGCAGAACAGAAGATTTTCGATATCTCAAATAATAACGATACCAAGGAATTACGTCACATACGCGACATTCTTCATAACGTATATCAGGATCTCGAGATGAGCGCAGAGGAGAGAAACGCTAAAAAGGGAACAAAAACCGGATTTTCCGGACTCGACGAAAAGCTTATTGAGCTTGGCAAGGGCGATTTTGTAATTGTCGGAGCGCGTCCCGGTATGGGTAAAACCTCGTTTGTTCTTAACATAGGAACGAACGTTGCCAAGAAAACAAAAAAGGCAGTCGCTATCTTTTCCCTCGAGATGTCATGCGAGCAGCTTGTAACGAGAGTTATATCCAGCGAAGCTATGGTAGATTCCCAAAGCTTACGTACCGGAATTCTCTCCACAGAGGACTGGGAAAATATCGCAGGTGTTATTTCAGAGCTCTCGGGCTGCGAAATATACGTTGATGATACCTCGCAAATAGGTGTTACCGAAATGCGTTCCAAGCTCCGCAGAGTACCAAATCTCGGTCTTGTTATAATAGACTATATAGGTCTTATGCAATCTAATACCAACGTTGACAACAGAGCGCAACAGGTTGGAGAAATTTCAAGAAACCTAAAAATTATGGCAAAGGATTTTGGCATTCCAATCGTATGCTGCGCGCAGCTCAACAGAGGTACTGAAGCAAGAGGCGTTACTAACAAAAGGCCTACTCTCGCTGATCTTAGAGATTCCGGTTCTATCGAGCAGGATGCAGATATTGTAATGTTCCTTTACCGTGATACTTATTACAAGGATATTGGCGCTTCAACCGAAAAAGAAGGAGAGGCTCCTATAGAAGATACCGCAAACACAGCGGAAGTCATTATTGCAAAAAACAGACACGGATCTGTCGGCAACGTAAAAATGGGCTGGATAGGTCAGTTTACCAAATTCAGAACACTTGAGGAAGATAGAAAAATTGATTGATAAAGAATCGTTGCTTTTAGCTTGCGACAGTCTCTTCAACTCCGAGCTTGGCAAAAAAACGTATCTCACCGTCAAGAAAACCATATTGGATAATAATATGCAGCCCTTACTTATGAAAGGAGTTGCGGTTGGGTTTTCCGGTGGCCCGGATTCAGTTCTGCTCTTAATTATACTCAGAAAATTGCAAAAAGAGCTTGATTTTAATCTTAAGGCTCTTCATGTCAATCATATGATAAGAGGCAAAAATGCCGATCGTGACGAGATTTTTTCGAAAGTCTTTGCCGAGGCACTTTCTATCGACTTTGAGGCTTTAAGAGTTGACGTTCCAAAGTACGCCAAGGATAATCATCTTGGTATAGAAGAGGCTGCAAGACAAGTCAGGTATGACTTTTTTGATAAGGCCTTGGATTCTGACGAAAATCTCGGTGCTATCGCCACTGCTCACAACAGCACGGATAACCTCGAAACGCTCCTTTTCAATCTTATGAGAGGAAGCGGAACTCATGGGCTCGGAGGTATTGCCCCAATACGTGATAACGTAATAAGACCTTTGATAGCTATTTCGAAGGAAGACGTTTTGAGGCTTCTTGCGGATGCGAAAATTCCGTTTGTTACAGATGAAACGAATTTTTCTGTTGAATATATGAGAAACTATATAAGACATGAAATAATTCCTAAATTCAAGCATCTCACGCCTTGTCCCGAGAATATGGCGACAAAAGCAACGTCGATTTTGCGTTCAGACTCGGAATATATCGACTCGGTCGCTGATAGGTTTTGCAGAGAAAACGAAAATCAAGGAAAAATACATGCATCCTTGTTACGCACTCTTCATCACTCTGTTCTATCACGCGTCATAAGGTTGATGTGTAAAAAACAAGGCTTACCTACACCCGAGAAAATCCATATTGATAAAATACAAGAGCTTCTCGAAACCTCCGAGAGCTTTGAAGTGGATATTCCGGGAGAAGCCGCATTTTTCTTAAAGGAATCATTTTGCTTTATCGGAAATAAAAAAGGCAATGATAGCGCAATCGAGTTTGAGCATACGCTTTATGACGGCTTCAATGAAATTCCCGAGCTTAACATTGGAATTGCGATAACGAATGATGAAAGCGAAGATTTTTCTTCAAATGTTTACAAAATTTCAATGAAAGCAAAACTCAGTTCTGCTATAATATATGGGAGCTTGTCGGTAAGGACAAAAAAAGACGGAGATTCTTATTATTACGGCGGTATTACAAGAAAATTAAAAAAACTCTTCTGCGATAAAAAAATTCCAATCTCGGTAAGACTCAAAACACCCGTTATAACCGATGAAAAGGGAATATTATGGGTTCCCGGGTTTGGCGTACGCGACGATTCCCCAAAAGAAAAAAACAATAAATGGATAACCATTTACCAAAAGATAAATTAACATTTCAACAGTATATAAGAAAGGCTTGGAAACGCTTAAATGAAAGCAAACTTAAAGAGTATAATTTTACTCGTTGTCATTTTAGTTGTAATAATTTTAGCCGTGTCCTGGTTTACCAACGCATTCAAGGACGAGGAAAAATTTGAATACAGCGACTTAATTGAACTTTTCGAACATGATCTGGTAACTTCGTTCAACGTAGACGGAGAACTTGCGATTAAGCTCACGGCATATAAACCTATACGTGATGAAAAAGGCAAAATCATCGGTCATGACACGACTGTAACCGAGGATCATACTTATGAGCTGAGCTATAATTTCCAGCTTCAGCAAATAAACGATATAGCTCTCGAGAATTACAGATCTGCAAGTTCAAATCTTACCTCATATAACTACGATCCACCCGCAGAAGCTCCTTGGTGGCAGGCATACCTTCCTATGATCCTCACCTTCGTACTTCTTGGTCTGTTCTACTTCTTTATGATGAGAGGCGCAGGCGGCGGCAAGATCAATTCATTTGCTAAATCCAAAGCAAAGCTTCAGGGTGAAAAGAATAACGTAAAGTTTGCTGACGTTGCGGGCGCTGACGAAGAAAAAGCAGAGCTTGAAGAGGTCGTTGAATTCTTAAAGGATCCCTCAAAATACGTTAAGCTCGGCGCAAGAATTCCGAGGGGAGTTCTTTTAGTGGGCCCTCCCGGTACAGGTAAAACGCTTCTCGCGAAAGCTGTCGCGGGTGAGGCGGGCGTTCCTTTCTTCTCAATATCCGGCTCTGATTTTGTAGAGCTTTACGTCGGTGTGGGCGCATCACGTGTTCGTGATCTCTTTGACAACGCGAGAAAAACACCCGCAAGTATTATTTTCATAGATGAAATTGATGCCGTTGGACGTCACAGAGGCGCAGGTCTCGGTGGTGGACACGATGAAAGAGAACAGACTCTCAACCAGCTTCTCGTTGAAATGGACGGCTTTGGAACCAATTCAGGAGTAATAGTTATCGCGGCAACAAACCGTCCGGATATACTTGACCCCGCTTTGCTTCGCCCGGGTCGTTTTGACAGACGTGTTACCGTTAATTATCCGGACATTAAGGGAAGAGAAGCAATTCTCAAGGTACACTGCCGCAATAAGCCTCTTGAGGCAAGCGTGGACCTAACCAAAATTGCTCAGACAACGATAGGCTTTACAGGCGCTGAGCTTGCCAAACTTCTTAATGAGGCAGCGCTTTTAGCCGCAAAGAAAAACAAGGCGCTCATAGGCATGGACGATATAGAGGCCTCTTATATGAAGATGCTTCTCGGTCCTCAGAAGAAGGCAAAGGTCCGCACAGATGCCGACAACAAGCTCTGCGCTTACCACGAAGCCGGTCACGCCGTTGCTTCATACTTCTGTGAGCATACCGATCCCGTAAAGCATATTACGATTATACCCGCAGGCTCTGCAGGCGGTGTTACCATAAGCGTTCCCACCGAGGATCGAATGACCTCCTCGAGAAACGAAATGATTGATCATATAGTACTTGCGCTCGGAGGTAGAGTTGCCGAGGAAATAGTTCTTGACGATATCTCAACCGGAGCTTCTAACGATATTCAGCAAGCCACCAATATCGCAAGAAATATGGTTACAAGGTACGGTATGAGTGAAAAGCTCGGTACTGTTCTTTACGGCTCTGAGCACTCCGCAGACGAGGTGTTCCTCGGCAGAGACTTCTCCTCAGGCAAGGGATATTCGGAAAAAACCGCTGCTGAGATCGATGATGAAATCCGTAATATCATCGCAAGATCATATGAAAGATGTAAAGAAATCCTTACAACAAATATCGCAAAGCTTCACTTCGTTGCGGAATTCCTTCTTAAAAACGAGTCTATGGACGATGAACAGTTTAAGGCTTGTATGGAGACGGAAAATCCAACGATAGAGGAAATCGAAAACATCGCCAAGGAGAAATCCAAGAAGAGCGAAGAGGAAAACAAGACTGCTCACGAAAATAACCAGAAGGCTGAGGAAGAAGAAAGACGCCGCATGGAAATAGCGAAAGCAGCCGCTAATGCTAAAAACGAAGATATGCTCGAGAATTTCTTCCGTGATATGCAAAACGGTACTCTTCATCATATCGACGTATCTGATATGGTTGGAGACGGTCACGACGCAGATTCCGAAACAAAAAATGATACCGTAGAAATAACAAATGAAAATACGGTTGTCACAGAAAAAAACGAAGCTTCTGAAGTATCTCAAGAAACGCCGGAAATTAACGATACTACAGAAGACGATACTAAAAACAAAACCGAATAAACAAAACGAGGGTGCTTTAAGGGTCTACCGAAAAGCATCCTCGTTTTTTGTAAATATCTTAAAAGGAATATTGAATATACGAATGTATTAATGAAAATTCGAACATACCTCAATTTGATTTTTTTAAAAAAACAGAGGTATTGCGATTCTCACAGTACCTCTGCTTGATATATTTAAAATTAAACGGGATGAACACCGTTTGCAGCATCGGCATTAGCGTCAAGCTTATAGTTCTGCTGCTTTCTCCACTCGAAGAACTTAATAGCAACCTGCTCAAAGAGAGCCAGAGAGAGAAGATCCTCGGGCTGCTCCTCATAAGGAGCTACTCTTTCCTTAAGAGATTCTATCTCGGGAGCAATCTTATCAGCGGGTCTATAATCGATTATATCGTCATCGCCGATTATCTTTTTCTTAAATTCATCTGTAATCGTTGCGGGGCACTTACCGTACTCGCCGCGAACAAGTCCCTTGAATTCCTTTGTGACTCTTGAATATCTGCCTTCGTTTCCAAAGATTACGTTGTTTACTGCCTGAGTACCAACGATCTGAGAGGTGGGTGTCACGAGGGGAGGGAAGCCCGCATCCTCACGAACCTTAGCAACCTCTTCAAGAACCGCGTCAAGCTTATCCGACTTGCCTGCCATCTTAAGCTGAGAGATAAGGTTGGAAAGCATTCCGCCGGGAACCTGATAACGAAGAGCATTAACGTCAACCTTAAGCACCTTGGGATCGATAAGTCCGGATGCAATGTACTTCTCACGAATGGTATTGAAATACTTGGCGACAACGTCGAGCTTTTCAAGAGAAAGTCCCGAATCGTGAGGAGTGCCCTGAAGCGTTGCTACGAGAGCCTCGGTAGGAGTGTGAGACGTACCCATTGCAAGCGGTGATATAGAGGTATCAACACCGTCAACATCCGCCTCGATTGCCTTAAGCAAGGTCATAGAAGCGAGACCTGCAGTATAGTGAGTATGAATATGAACGGGAATCTTTACAGTGTTCTTTATAGTCTTAACAAGCTGATATGCCTCGTAAGGCTTAAGAAGACCCGACATATCCTTGATGCAAATAGAATGAGCGCCCATTTCCTCAAGCTGCTTTGCGTACTGAGCAAAGCCTTCGTTTGTATGGAAGGGAGAGGTAGTGTAAGAAATAGCAGCCTGAACGTGACCGCCCTCCTTGATAGTAGCCTTAATAGCGGTTTCAAGGTTTCTTGCATCGTTAAGAGCATCAAAGATACGAATAATATCGATACCGTTTGCGATAGACTTCTGAACGAAGTATTCAACAACGTCATCAGCATAATGACGGTATCCGAGAATGTTCTGACCTCTGAAGAGCATCTGAAGCTTAGTATTCTTTACATGGTCCTTGATAGTACGGAGTCTGACCCAGGGATCTTCATGAAGAAATCTGAGGCACGAATCAAACGTTGCTCCGCCCCAAGCCTCAAGAGAGTAATAACCAACCTGATCCATAGCATCGAGGATGGGAAGCATCTCTTCTGTAGTCATACGAGTAGCCGCAAGTGACTGGTGAGAGTCACGGAGAACGGTTTCTGTTATAAGAAGCTTTTTAGCCATTTTTTAAAATCCTTTCTGTTGTTAGCGGTAAAAGAATAGATGTAATGAAGTTTACTGTTATTTCTTCTACCGCTTAGTTTACCTTATCTAAAGAAGGTAAGGAATACACCTGCCGCAACGGCAGAACCGATAACACCCGCAACGTTGGGGCCCATCGCATGCATAAGTAAAAAGTTCGAGGGATCCGTCTTTCTTCCTTCATCCTGAGCAACTCTTGCTGCCATAGGAACGGCAGAAACACCTGCAGATCCGATAAGAGGATTGATTTTTCCACCCGTGACCTTGCACATGATTTTTCCAACTACAAGTCCGCCGCAAGTAGAGATTATAAATGCTGTAAGACCGAGAAGTATAATGTAAATGGTCTGTAATTTAAGGAAGTTTCCTGCGCTTGCAGTAGCGCCGACGGAAATTCCGAGGAAAATAGTCATAATATTAATGAGTTCATTCTGCGAAGTCTTTGAAAGACGATCCGCAACTCCGGAAACGTTAAAGAGGTTACCAAGCATAAGGAAACCTACAAGAGGAGCAGCATCGGGAACTATCATAACTACGAGAAGCGTAACAACTATGGGGAATATGATCTTTTCTGTTTTGGAAACAGAACGAAGGTTAGTCATTCTGATCTTTCTTTCTTTCTCGGTCGTAAGGAGCTTCATAAACGGAGGCTGAATAATAGGAATCAAAGCCATGTATGAATATGCCGCAATTGCGATACCGCCGAGAAGATGGGGAGCAAGCTCCTTGGTTACGAGAATTGCGGTAGGTCCGTCAGCACCACCGATAATACCGATTGCGCCGGATTCCATAGGAGTAAATCCAAGAAGAAGAGCTCCGAAGAATGCTACGAATACTCCAAGCTGTGAGCCTGCGCCCATAAGAAGTGATTTGGGATTTGCGATAAGGGGAGAGAAGTCCGTCATCGCACCAACGCCCATAAATATGATCGAAGGATAAATACCGAGCTTAACACCAAGATAAAGAATATCAACGAGTCCGCCATGATTTATAACTTCTTTGATCAT
This sequence comes from Oscillospiraceae bacterium, assembly GCA_015063445.1. The sequence continues at coordinate 6,593 of SVUD01000027.1, read as the reverse complement.
TGTAGACATTTTAACGTGAATAGAACCATCTTTAAAGGTAATGGCATTGAAAAGAGTTTCCATAGCGGGAGTAGATTTCTGCCACTCCACGCTTAGCGCATTTTTTGCTGCTTCTGTGAAAGTATAAGCACCGTCGGAATACGTAGCAAACAAAGCGCTCGGATCACAATTTTCAAAAACGCCTGCATCAACAATAGTTATACCTGCATTACTGAACCACTCAGTCACTTGCGTGGCGAAAATACCGTTAACATGATCTACATAATATTCATCGAAAAACATATCGAAATGCATAAGACCTGCGCCGGGCAAATTAGCAAGGAGCATACCGAATGCTATAGGCATAAGAAGCAGCGGCTCAAATTTCTTAACTATTGCAAGATAGAAAAGAGCGCCGATAATAACGTACATTATAATGTATTTATACCATTCGGGGTCTTTAAATAACTTAGCAATACCAGTCGAGCCGAGGAAGTCTATAATTTTTTCTAACATTTAAGAGCACCTCTTAGCTTTCTTAAAGATTAGTTAAGAGTAGCGATTACGTCGTTTGCGCCAACGGATGCGCCCTTCTGAACGTTAATGGAAACAACAACGCCGTCCTGAGGAGCGGGAATATCGTTTTCCATCTTCATAGCCTCAAGTACGCAGATAGTGTCACCCTTCTTAACAGACTGACCTACGGAAACCTTAACGTCAAGGATTGTACCGGGCATAGGAGCTGTAACAGAAACGTTACCCTTTGCTCCGCTTGCTGCGGGAGCGGTCTTCTGGGGAGCGGGAGCCGCCTTGGGTGCTGCAGCAACAGGGGCAGCGACAGGCGCTGCAACGGGAGTAACAACGGGAGCAGAGGCAACAGCACCTCCGGAAATTTCTTCAACGGCAACCTCATACGTGGTTCCGTTTACTGTGATATTATATCTTTTCATCTTCAAAAATTCCTTTCAATTAATAAATTATCTGCGTCTGAAGGACACAACTCTGAATTTAACCGCACCGCCTGATTCACTTTCAGCAGCTGCGATTGCAGCAGCAATAACAGCAACAATTTCATCGTCGCTCGACTGTACGGCAACGGGAGCTACGAAGCTTTCGGGGGATTTCTTTTCGATAACAGCTTTACCTGATTTTTTTGCGGGGATATCGTGGAATACTATTTTAAACACAGTAAGACATGCCCAAAGCAAACCAAGAACCGCAAAAACGGTAAGCATACCGATAAGAACTACCTGACCTCCGAGACCGAGAATCTCAGTAGGAGCATCGGAAAGCTTCATATTATTTAAATCTTGATTCAATAAGAAGTTCATAAAAACCTCCTACTTGATCAGAGCGGAAGAACTTTGCAGCCGAGAACCGCATTCTTTCCCTTTGCAGAAAGCATAAGAAGGGCAGAGCAGATTCTTGCTCTGAGTTCGTTTACACTGATAATATCATCAATTTCGCCAGAAGCTGCCGCACGAGCAGGGGAGGCAACGTCCATTTTCCACTCTTCAACAAGGCTTTCTCTCGTTTTTTCGAGGGTAATATACTTGTCCCAAGCGAACGCTACGCCGCTTTCAGCGGTAAGTGCGCACACCTCGGAATTATCCGTAGCGTATACTACGTCTGCTCCGAGAGCCTTAGATCCAAGCAATACGAACGATGCGCCAATCGCATGTCCCATAATAACAGTTATCTTTGGCATCTTTGAAGTTACGTACGAGGTTGCGAGCTTTGCAAGCTCGGGAGCAAAGAAGCTCATTTCATTCTTTTTATCTATTGCCAATCCAAGAGAATCAACGATAGTTACGAGAGGAATAGAGAATGAATTACAGAAGTTTACGAAGCGAGAAATTTTTCTTGCTGATGCAACGTCAAGTCTGCCTTCGTTGTTCGCAAACGAATTTGCAACGATACCGCATCTAACGCCCGCAACGGTAGAGAAAGCGGTTACAACCGATTTTGCAAACTCGCCGCTTATCTCATAAAATACGCCGTTATCAGCTATAGTGGCTATAACAGAATGAGCATCTCCGGCAAAATCAAGCTCGCCAATCATCTTGTTAAGATTATCAGTGCAGCTTTCAGCTACGATTCCTACGTCGGAATTCATAGGAAGGATTGATACAAGATTTCTTACGTAGCCTGCGCAACTCTCAACGTTTCCGGTAAATGCTACGAGGGAATCCTGAGCATTTTCAGCACCTGTAAGAGCAGGGGACGATACGTAGAGATCGGCATCGGTTACCTTGATGGTAAAATCGAACATAGCCGCAATAGAAGAAGCGAGACCTATGCATTTACCTGTGACAAAGGCAATCTGAGGAATAACACCCGAAGCACCCGATACGGAAGCCATAATCGTTCCGTATGCGGCGAGTCCCGCAGTTCCTGCGAAGACGTCTGTACCCTTTGAGTTGAAGATTCCCACTACAGGAGCGCCGTTCTTTATTGCCATTGAGTAAAGATCGGCAATTTTCTTTGCGTGGCGTTCATCGATAACGCCGCCCATTCTTGAAGCGTCCTCAGCGAACGCGAACGCAAGCTTTCCGTCGATTGCACCGTATCCGCAGATAACTCCTTCAAATTCATTTGATTTTTCTGTGGCCATAAAGTCAGAGAAGCCTCTCTTAACGTAAGCGCCAAGCTCGATAAAGGACGCATCGTCAAAGAGCATAGCAAGCTGATTTCTTACGTCGGAGCTTTCGCCCGCCATAAGAGCTTCACGAAGCTCGTCTGCTGTAGGAAGTCCACAGATTTTCGTTTTTGTGTATTTGTCCAAAACGAATTCCCGATTTGCTGCTTGAGCAAATCTCTCCTTCCTTTAATAATAATCTACAAAATTCGGCATTTAGATTTTGCCCAAATTTCACTAGATATAATATACCACCAAATTACGATTTAGTCAAGCGTTTTTTAAAAATATATATACATATTCTGTATAAATATTGAAATTTATATGTGTTAATGGTATAATATCTTAGGAAAATACGATATGGAGAGTAACTATGAAAATTACAGTTTTGGACAGAGCAGCAATGGGACTCGATTTGTCTTTTGATGCCTTGACGCAATTCGGAGAGATCGAAATTTACGATAATACGTCTGTGGATGAGGTCGAAGCGAGGGTCAAAGAAACCGAAATAGCCATAATTAACAAAATCAAAATGACGGAAAGCGTGCTGAGGAGCGCTGAAAAGCTTAAGCTGATATGCATTTTTGCTACCGGCTACGATAACATTGATATCAGTGTCGCAAGAGAGCTTGGAATTGCGGTATGCAACGTTCCCGCTTATTCCACAGACAGCGTAACGCTTTTCACGGTTTCGAACGTTCTTTATCTTTACAGTCATCTTGCGGAATATATGCGCCACGTCACAAGCGGTAAATACACGGATGAAGGTAAACCTAACGCTTTAACTCCGATATATCATGAATTACGCGGTAAAACGTGGGGAATTATAGGACTTGGAAATATCGGAAAAAGCGTCGCAAAAATTGCCGACGCTTTCGGTTGCAATATCATTGTCAATAAAAGAGTTCCTGTTGAAGATTACACGTGTGTAGATATCGATACGCTGTGTAAGCAGTCCGACATAATCACGATACACTGTCCTTTAAACGAATCGACAAACCATCTGATAAACAAAGAAAGAATAAGCTTAATGAAGCCTGAGGTAATAATCGTAAACGAGGCTCGCGGCGCAGTAACTGACGAAGCGGCGATTGCTGAAGCTGTTTTATCGGGGAGAATTGCAGGCTTCGGCAGTGACGTTTATTCAACCGAGCCATTTGACAAAAAACACCCCATAGCAAAACTTATAGGGCTTGACAACGTGTGTCTTACCCCTCATTCCGCATGGGGCGCTATCGAGGCAAGAGAACGCTGCCTCAGTGTTATTTGTAATAATATCAAGAGTTTTATTGACAAAGAAACTTTAAATCGCGTTGATATTTTGAGGCAGAATTAACCTCTGTCAACTGTAATAACACAATACAAATCATTTCTGATATTGTTTATCGCCAGCCCGATTTCACGCTTTGCATCGTTTGGCGTAAGCTTACTTTCAAACGGCAGAACAATATCAAATATAAGATTTGTATGAGTCGTACCGGTTACAACTCTGAAATCGTGAAGAGTGATTTTTTCATCAACCTCTCGCACGCCTTGAATTGCAATTTCACGAAGCTCGTTTACGGTCTCATCATTTAAATTAATGGGGTCCATATGTACAGTACACTGAATATTGAGCTCGTTTGAAATTCTTTTTTCTACGTTGTCGATTGTATCGTGAAGCTCGTATACATCATCATCTCCGTTAACTTCAGCGTGGAATGAGGCAAAATTGTGATCGGGACCATAATTATGAACGAGCATATCGTGTATTCCGACGATTTCGGGATATTCCGATACGATAGCCTCGATAGCCTTTATGGTACTATCGACAGGCGCTTCTCCAAGAATCGAATTCTTGTTTTCGAGCAATATGTTAAGTCCCGCGTATACGATAAGTCCCGATACGATAAGTCCCATAACAGAGTCAATAACGGTAATGCCCGTATACTTTATTATAATTGAGGAAGCAAGAACGGCGGAAGTTGATATACAGTCACTGAGCGAATCGAACGCCGCGGCTTTTATAACCGAAGAGCCGAGTTTTTTAGCAACCGTAGCGTAAAAGCTCGCAAGCCATAGCTTCATCACAATGGACGCTGCCAAAACGGCTATAACCAAAGCTCCTACGTCAATGCCTTCGCCAACGGAATTAAATATGCCCTTGACGGAATCAGCAAAAAGATCAAATCCTACGTTTATAATCAAGAACGAAACTATCAATGAAGCAACGTACTCAATTCTTGCGTGTCCAAATGGATGATCCCTGTCCGCGGGCTTAGAAGCTATCTTAAAGCTTATAAAGGTAACTCCCGACGATCCCGCGTCGGAAAGATTATTGATACCGTCGGCAAGAATTGCGAGAGATCCGGAAAATATTCCTACTATCATCTTCATTGCGGCAAGCATAGCGTTAAGTATTATTCCAACGATGCTTGCAAACGTTCCGTATTTTTCTCTAACCGAATTATTCGAAAGATCGTGACTGTTTTTTACAAACATTTTTATTAAGAGATTTGTCATTTTTTCTCCTTAGCTCTTTACTTTTTTTTGAAAGTATGATAAAATTTAACCAGAATTAAATCAATCGAGGATTATATATGTCTCTTTCACAGCATAACGTAAAATTTACAGATGCAAAAGAATTATCTGTTGAGCTTGAATTTATTATAGCCTGTAGCAAAGTAGAAGGAAATGAGCTGATCAGAATAACGCTGGAAAATACCGATACGCAGCAAAAGTTCAAATCAGCAATTTTGCGCATTTTGAAATCTATAAAAAAGGACGGAGTAATTCAGCTATTTGTTTTCGAAGAAGAGCTGAGTCATAACGAAAAAACCGAAAGCGTTTATCTTTTGAACAAATTTCCGGCTCTCTCAAGCATAACCGAACCGGATGAAAATTCGGTTTATATAAAGCTTTAACCAAGACTCCCGAAACTGAATATAACCAAGAGGTCGCCTGCCTGAAAGCTTGCGACCTCTAAAATTTATGTAAATAAATTAATGGTTCTTTTCGAGATAAGTAACGATATCACCAACAGTGCTGAAGTGGTGAAGATCATCATCATCGATTACAACGTTAAATTTTTCTTCACAAGCCAAAACAAGTTCTGCAAGCTCAAGAGAGTTGATACCAAGGTCGCCGGAAAGCTCTGCTTCCATTGTAACATCCTCAGGCTTAACGCGAAGCTCATCTACAAGAAACTGCTTTACATTCTCGAACATTTAAAAATCCTCCTTAAAAAGTTTTTTACAAGCATTAATAAGCAAGCGCATTTTATAATACAATAATATTTCATATTTGTCAATAGTTTTTTTAAAAATAGGGAAGATTGCATAAATTTACAGTAACATTTTTTGTGATTTATTACGATATTTGAGACAAAAGTTATAAATATTTTTTATTTCACGCAAAAAAGAGTGATATACAAAAATTTTAAATGTTGACTTTTAAAAATAAATATGTTATATTAAATAAAGTGAAATAATTTCGGGAGTAATTCGAAATGTGGATTGGGATAGGCATCGGCGCAGGAGTTTTTCTTATCGCTCTTTGCGTTTGTTATATCATTTATAAAAAACTATACGCTTCTAAACCTATAAGCCTTGATGACATTGTCGGAGAAAGGTGCGTTGTTATCGAAACCGTAGATAATTATGCAGGCTGCGGACTCGTGAAGGTTAAGGGAACTGAATGGTCCGCGAGAAGCGTGAATGACGATGATGTTTTCAAAATCGGTCAATCTCTGACAGTGGTTGCCATAGAAGGCGCAAAGCTTATATGCAATAAAAACTAAGGTTCTGTACATTATTAAAAATGTAAAACCTTGTCAAAAATTCGCCAAAAACTTTTATAAAAGGTATTGACAAATTCAAATTGTTCTGCTATAATATTTAGCGTTGCCAAGAGTATGCGACTTTAGCTCAGCTGGATAGAGCAACTGCCTTCTAAGCAGTAGGTCGGGGGTTCGAGTCCCTCAAGTCGCGCCATTGGT
>SVUD01000092.1 GCA_015063445.1 Oscillospiraceae bacterium | reverse complement strand
TTAGAGGGAGCAACGGTGTTACCGTTGCTCCCTCTAAGGCGGTTAACGCAGGAGGCGTGTCGGTTTCGGGCCTTGAAATGTCGCAGAATTCGATGCGTTACAGCTGGTCGGCAGAGGAGGTTGACGAGAAGCTTAAGGATATTATGAAGAATATCTACGAAAGCTCCGTTAAGGCCGCAAAGACCTTCGGTATGGAAGGCAATCTCGTTGCCGGAGCAAATATCGCAGGCTTCATAAAGGTTGCCGATGCTATGCTTGCTCAGGGCGTGGTTTAATAAAAACCTGGATAAAAGTAAATAAATATTGACAAAATTAGGCTGAGTCATTAAGAATTCAGTAAAATCAAAATAAAAAGAAGAAAGATTCAATAAGAACAATAGTAAAAACGAAGAAAACGCGTTTTTCAACCTTATTATCTTTTAAATTCAAATAAAAGAACGGTAGAGGCACATTATTAAAAATGTACTTCTACCGTTTTTATCACTTTTTAGCATATTCGCTGCTCTACGTGAAATGAAATTTACCACGTTCGCGTAAGCGAACATATCGAGCCGTAGGCATATCGAGTTGCTTTAGCAACATATCGAAAATCCCAAAGGGATTTATATCACTGCGTGAATGCTCTCACAAGAGCTTCACGCCTATTCGGTTACGCCTAAATGACGCAGCTTTAAAAAAATTAATTAAACGAGTAATAAAATTAATGGCATAGTTCCTATCGCAAGTATCGTTGATATTACGACGAGCTTTGATACGTACATTGAGTCGCAGTTGAATTTTTCCGCGAACATCGTTGACGCCGCTGCCGCAGGCGTTGCGGCAAGAATGACTACGACCATGGAAACAACGTGAGGAATATCGAGACCGCAGAGTCCTATGAGCTTTAGAATTCCAATCATAATAAGGGGAAGCGCGACGTGTCTTAAAGCGAGGAACAGATACATAAGCTTATCGTTAAAGGCTCGCTTGAAGTCGATGTCGGCAAGTCTTATACCTATAACCACCATCGAAAGAGGGGCTACAAGATTGCTGAGCATAGTAAGTGACTCATATCCGAGGTTTACCACTGTTTGAAGCGCAGGAGCGAGGTTTATCTTTTCATAGGGAATTGCAAAGAAGACAAGACCGATTGCCGCGGCGATAGTAACGGGATGGATTATAGCCTTCATTATCGAGCCCGAGCCGTTCTTAACCTTTTCATCGTCGTTTTCTATCGAGCGAAGAGATGAGACCTCCTTGTAATCGTCAACGCCGTCGGCATTAACGTCACGTCCGGCGGTACAGATTTTAACGCCGAGCGACCATAGGAAGAGATTGTATGTTATGTTGTAGATCGAAGCGTACATCGTTGCTCCGGGATAGGTATCCTCAAGCACCAATTTGATAAGAGGAATCCCCATAAACGCCGCATTGGCGAAGATGGTTGCGAACTTCAGCATTCTGCCCTGAGCGTCGGGACATTTTTTGAAAACGTTAAGGGCGATCACCGCAAAAACAGCGTGAGCTATCACCGAGAAAACAAGCACGTATACAGAATTTATGAGCATCTGCTTGTCAAAGGGTCTTACGTATGCTAAGAATACGAGCGACGGCTGAGCTATATAGAGAACCAAATTGGAAAGTCCCTTGCCGAATCCGTCGGATATCATTTTTGTCTTTTTAAGAATTACACCGGGTACCATCATAACGAAGAGCATGGCAACGTTGTAAATAATTTTTGAAACAATACCGTCCATTTTATTTCTCCTGCTTTTTATTCACCCGTATATTTTAGCACTTGAAAATTGAAAAGTCAATCCACCTTATACATTTATGGCGAAATGGTTACAATTAAGAAAAAAAGAATCGTTTTTTTAGTAATTATTCGTAATAATATGAAAGAAATAAAAATTAAAAGAGCGAATACTCGGTATATCGGACTGCGGACGGCGTTATAACGCCCCTTTCCCGAATAGTATTCGCTCTTTTTTTATTTATATGTTTCCCGATGCAACGTTTATTCTCGAGATAGCTCTTAAAAGCTTTGCCTTCGCAATCTCTATTTCCTTTGCCTCTTTTGCATTCTTAATGGCTTCCTCTGCCTTTTGCTTTGCTAAGTTGGCTCGGTTTAAATCTATTTCATCAGAAAACTCAAATGTGGTCGTTACGACCTTGGTTTCTTCGCTTGAAACGATTATAAATCCGCCGGAAACGGCTGCGGTACGTGAGCTTCCGTCTTCAAGCGTAAGCTTCGCTCTGCCCGTAGCCAAGGGTGCGAAAAGGTCTGCGTGACCCGCAAAGATCTGAACCTCGCCCTCCGTCGTCGTCACGAGAATGCTTTTAGCCTCGCCCGAGAAGATCTCTCCGTCGGGAGAAACAATCTTCAAAAGTAGTTTATTCATCATAAAATCCTTTACGCCTGCAAGCTCTTTGCCTTCTCAACAGCCTCGTCAATAGTTCCTACGAAGAGGAATGCTGACTCGGGAAGAGAATCGTGCTTACCTTCAATGATCTCACGGAAGCCTCTGATAGTTTCCTTTATCGGTACGTAGCGTCCCTGCATACCCGTAAACTGCTCCGCAACCGAGAAGGGCTGAGAGAGGAATCTCTGAATCTTTCTCGCGCGGTTAACGATAAGCTTATCTTCCTCGGAAAGCTCATCCATACCCATAATCGCAATAATATCCTGAAGCTCCTTATAGCGCTGGAGAATACTCTGAACCGCTCTTGCCGTCTCGTAATGCTCGATTCCAACAACGTCGGGGGAGAGAATTCTCGAGGTTGAATCAAGAGGATCAACCGCAGGATAAATACCGAGCGAGGCAATACTTCTTGAAAGAACCGTCGTTGCGTCAAGGTGAGCAAACGTCGTCGCGGGAGCGGGGTCTGTAAGGTCGTCCGCGGGAACGTATACCGCCTGAACCGACGTGATAGAGCCGCGCTTGGTTGAGGTGATACGCTCTTGGAGAGCTCCCATTTCAGTTGCGAGCGTGGGCTGATATCCAACCGCCGAGGGCATACGGCCGAGAAGAGCCGAAACCTCCGAGCCCGCCTGAGTAAATCTGAATATGTTGTCTATGAAGAGGAGCACGTCCTGACCTTCTCTGTCACGGAAATATTCCGCCATGGTAAGTCCCGAGAGGGCAACTCTCATTCTTGCTCCGGGCGGCTCGTTCATCTGACCGTAAACGAGCGCGGTCTTGGATAGAACTCCCGACTCCTTCATTTCATTATAAAGGTCGTTTCCTTCACGGGTACGTTCACCGACGCCCGTAAATACGGAAATGCCGCCATGTTCCTTTGCGATATTGTTTATAAGCTCCATTATAAGAACGGTCTTACCTAC
>SVUD01000026.1 GCA_015063445.1 Oscillospiraceae bacterium | reverse complement strand
GTGTGAGCTCTATACCGGTAATATCTATCACCTTTTTGGAAATATGCTTACTCATACATTCACCTCATCAGTATATAAAAAAGTGCGCCCAAGAAGGAACGCACCGAAAAAGTGTTCCTTCATTGTTGTCACACAATCTCTCGCCAGTGTTAGTGGGTATGAGGAAAAAAGGAAACACCTTTTACCAAGGGTAGTTTCCCACCAACACGAAAAAATATTAGATTGTGTGACGAGAACATTTTATCACATTTCCGCCGATTTGTCAATAAAGCTTGAGAATTTAACAAAGACCAAATTGAGAATTTAACTACCGTGTTCGGTTGCGCTTAAATGACGCGGTCTCTCGGGGCAAAGAGATTTTGAACGGAAAAAGAGAACGAATCGGTTTCATAGCCGAAACGTCCTCTCTGTCAGGCGGTTAACTTTCGTCAAATTCGGGGAAACAAAGCAAAAAATATTCGCACTCGTCGCAACAGCATTCAAAGCCTTGTTCACCGTTGCCAAGACAAACGGTAGGCTCTCCGGGCGTGAGCTCTATACCGGTAATATCTATCACTTTTTTGGAAATATGCTTACTCATACATTCACCTCATCAGTATATAAAAAAGTGCGCCCAAAAAGGAACGCACCGAAAAAATGCATCCCTCTCATTGTTGCTACACAAATGCCTGACCGATGAAGGTATGAGGAAAGAGAGAAAACACTTTTTACCAAAGTATTTTCCCTTCATCGGAAAAAACATATACAATTTGTGTAGCGTGTATATTGTACCACGTTTCTGCCGATTTGTCAACATATACCGCGCCGTTATATACCGTTTTTCTTTCTCATGGTCCTCGGAGAAACGCCAAAATGCGTTTTGAAGCATTTTCTGAAATAGGAGCTTGAGCTGAAGCCGAGGCGCTCGCTTATTTCTTCTATCGGCGTGTCGGTGGTTATCAGCATATCTCTTGAGGCGTTCATAACGACCTGGCTTCTGTATTCGCTGATGCTCTGGTCTGAGTGCTTTTTGAAGGCAAAATAGAGCCCCGATTCGCTGACGGCAAAGTGCGTTGCGATATCCTTAACGCTTTTGTCGGGATTTTCGTTTATGTATTTTTTAACCTTTAAGACTATTCCGCTGCCCCTGTCGGCAGAGGAGAGCCGCATTTTCGGTATAAGCTTTCCGAGAACGGTGTAAAGAGAGCCTATCGCTGAGGAGCTTGTAATTCCCGCCCTTGCGAGAGCGACTATTTCTTTTATATCCTCGTCAGAGCCCGAGAGCGTCTGCGTAGCGAACCTTTCGCCGTTCAAGGCGGGAAGAAATTCAAAGCCGAGAGAGGCAAATTCAACGTTCGGCTCGCCGTACCAATACGATTCGTACGAGAGTCCCTTCGGAATATAAAATATATCTCCCTCACCGACAGAAACCGTCTCCTTCTCGGAAACAAGCCTTGCGTTTCCCGATATCATATAAGCGAGGAAATGCATTTTAGCGCCGCCTCTTATGTCGTTGCGCTTGTATTTTTTGAAATTAAATGTGGTGAAGCGAAAGCCCTCCGCAAATATCTTATCGTTTATCATATTATTTCCTCTTTTAAAAAATGTAGAAAATTACCCGATTTATTATAGAATAACATATTTTTTTCGAGCTTGTCAAGTGCTATAATAAATAAAGAAATATATTAGTATTGTATTGGAGACATCGGAATATGAAAATAAAACAGATAATTTTTACCGAAATAAATAAAGCGGAGCTTCTTGACGTAGACTTAAGAGAGCCTCGCGGCGACGAGGTGCTCGTCAAAACCGACATAAGCACTATAAGCGCGGGAACCGAGCGCGCGAACGTAACTGGCGACCCTAACGTTAACGCAAACGGAGCATCGGGCGTTGTTTTCCCGAGAAGCTCGGGATATAACAGTGTAGGAACGGTCGTTGCCATAGGCCCCGACGTAAAGAGCGTGGCTGTGGGTGACAGAGTAGTGGTCTATTGGGGTAAGCACAGAAGCTATAACCTCGTTCACGAGATAAACGTGGTAAAGGTTGAGAGCGCCGCCGTTTCAAATTCGAGCGCCGCTATGAGCTTTATCGCCTCGTTCCCACTTGCCGCGATACGCAAGACACGTATCGAAATGGGCGAGAGCGCAATGGTTATGGGGCTCGGAATTTTAGGTCTTATAGGAGTTAAGCTTTTAAGAGCCGCGGGCGCGGTGCCGATAATTGCCGTAGACCCGAACCCGAAGAGAAGGGAAATAGCAAAGGCGTGCGGAGCGGATTTCACCTTCGACCCCTTTGAAGAGGGCTTTGCCGAGAAGGTAAAGGCTGTAACGGGCGGCGGAGTTAACGTCGCTATCGAGGTAACGGGTGTCGGCGCGGGCTTCAACGAGTCGCTTGACTGTATGGCTAAATTCGGCAGAGTCGCGCTTCTCGGCTGCACGAGAAATTCGGACTTTACCGTAGACTACTACAAGAAGATACATTCGCCGGGTATAACGGTTATCGGAGCGCATACCATAGCCCGTCCCGAATATGAATCCCACCCCGGCTGGTTTACGCACAGAGACGATATATCCGCTATCCTCGCTCTTATATCGGGCGGCAGAATCGAGCTTGACAGTCTTGTCAGCGAGGTCCATTCCCCAAACGAGTGCGGCGAGGTATACGAAAGACTCGTCTTTGATAAGGATTTCCCGATAGGCGTTCAGTTTGATTGGACAAGACTTTAATTCAGGAGGCGCGGTATGAGAAAAATAAGAGTTGCTCAGATAGGAACGAGTAAATACAGCCACGGTAACGAAATATTCGGTGCGCTCGTCAAAAATTCGGACGTTTTTGAATTGGTCGGCTACGCTCTGCCCGAGGGCGAGAGGGAGAAGTTTCCCGATAAGATGAAGCGCTTCGAGGGTCACCGTGAAATGACGGTTGACGAAATACTTAACGATAAGAGCATTGAAGCCGTCGTTATAGAAACCGAGGAGATATACCTCACAAAATACGCTCTCATGGCTGCGGAGCGCGGAAAGCATATACATATGGAAAAGCCGGGCGGACTTTCGCTGGGGAATTTTGAGAAGCTTATTGAAACGGTCAAGAAAAACGGCACTGTTTTTCACACGGGGTATATGTATCGCTACAATCCCGCAATAAAGGATATAATAAAAAGAGTTAAAGCGGGAGAGATTGGCGAGGTTATAAGCGTTGAGGCGCAGATGAGCGGATACAGAGGCTTCGAGCATACGAATTGGCTCGGCACGTTCGGTGGCGGAATGATGTTCTACCTCGGCTGCCACCTTATCGACCTTGTTTTAAGAATTCAGGGCGAGCCGAAGAGAATTATTCCCTTCAATAAGGCTACAGGGACTCACGACACCGACGCTAAGGACTTCTCGTTTGCCGTGCTTGAATACGAAAGAGGCGCGTCGTTCGTAAAAACCACTCAGTCGGAAATGGGCGGATTTTTACGCCGCCAGCTCGTTATAACAGGCACCCGTGGCAAGTTTGAGATAAGACCCCTTGAAATAACCGTCAAATATCCCGAGCAGTATACCGAGTATAACGAGTGCTTCGACGACGATTGGAATGCGCCCGGAACGAAAAAGAAGTCCGAGATACACGACAGATACACCGATATGATGCGCTCCTTTGCCAAAATGGTATCGGGCGACTTAGAGAACCCTTATACGTATGACTACGAGCTTACGCTCTTTAAAACCATTCTTAAATGCTGTGAATAAAGGAGAAAAACAATGAAGGCTATTCTTGTTAACGACGATAGATCATTAAGATGGGACAACGTACCCGATGCCGTGTGCGGTGAAGAGGATTGCTTGGTGAAAATCAGCGCCGCAGCCCTTAACCGTGCCGACCTTATGCAAAGAGAGGGCGATTATCCGCCCCCCGCGGGCTGCCCCGAGTGGATGGGACTTGAAATTGCGGGAACGATAGTTGAAATGGGAAGCGTGGCTAAGGAAAAATCGGGCTACAAGATAGGCGACGAGGTCTGCGCCCTTCTCGGCGGCGGCGGATATGCCGAGTACGCTAACGTTAAATACGATATGCTTATGCCCGTGCCGAAAAATTGCACTCTCGTTGAGGCTGCCGCAATACCCGAGGCGTTCGCTACCGCATACCTTAATCTCTTTATTGAGGGTAAGATAAAGGAGGGCAACACTCTTCTTATGAATGCGGGCGCAAGCGGACTCGCAAGCGTTATCATTCCTATGGCGAAAGCATTCGGCATAAGAGTCATTACGACGGTCAGAACACGTGAATTTGCAAACAAAATTTGTCATTTGAAGGCAGATAGAGTGGTTGTAACCGATGAAGAGGACATTTCCGAGGCGCTTCGTGAGGAGCTTGAAGCAGGTCATTCGGTTGACGTTGCCATAGACTGCCTCGGCGGTGAAATCATGGGTAAATGCCTGCACTATCTCACTCACGGCGCGCGATGGATAATGATTGCCGCCCTTGCGGGAACCAAGACCGAGATAGACCTTAAGAATATTTACGTCAGAAACGTAAGAATTATCGGCAGCACTCTCCGTTCAAGAACCCCCGAGGTCAAGGCGGAGATACTCAGGGGCATCGTTCGTGACGTATATCCCAAGATAGAGGCGGGACTCGTTAAGCCCACCATATACAAGACCTTCCCGATAACCGAGGCTGAGGCTGCCCACGACGTGCTTTACCGCGGCGAGAACGTAGGTAAGGTTGTGTTGACCTTGGCGTGATGTCCTTAAAGGACACTACGTAGTTAAATCCGTGTGCGAGAACCCATAAAAAATCTGCGATTGTTTTGGAAACTCCTGCTTCGGCGGGTGAAATCTACACGAGGTAGAGAAAATCGCTTTCGCGGTGAAATCCTGCTTCGCGGGGTTGTATTTAGACGGATCTCATTTAACCAACATAAAAAGGGATAACAACTCGGTTCGTAGCCGAAGAGTTATCCCTTTTTATGTTATAAGGTTCTTTTCGTTGAGTTTTTTAATCAAAATAGTTCTTCTACGCTAACGCCGAAAACCTCAGCGAATGCAACGAGCTCTATATCGGTGATAAATCTTTTGCCGCATTCTATTCTCTGTATGGCGTTTTTATCAACGTCTATGCCCAGAAGCTGCATTTTGTCGGCTAACGCCCTCTGCGACATCTTTTTCGGTGAAGCTAAACGAAGCTCACGTATTTTTTCTCCAGAGATATTATTTCTGTTTCCGTTTTTATTTTTGAACATAACCTGTCCTCATTTGACATTCAGTGATTGACAAATCTATTATATTATATTTCAACAGAAAATCCGTCGTAGGCGGGTGTTACGGGGAATAGCTCGGAGAGCGCGCTTGCGAACGCCTCGAGGTCGCTGTCGCTGTTAGTACCGTGATAAATGTGGTTTATGAACATACGCTTTGTCGGAATCGCCCCAAAGAACTCTATAAATCTCTCGCTGTTAAGACGTCCGTGAGCGCCTTCCATAACGAGAAGGTCGAGTCCGCCCTCCGCGGCAGCCATAGGGAAGTCTAAAAGGTCGTGACGAAGGTCGCCCGTGAAAAGAATTTTCTTTCCCTCGGCTTCTAAAAGAAGCGAATGAGAATCCGCAAAATGCTTTGTCTTGAAGGCGGTCACCTTTAGCGTTCCGTCGTTGAATATTTCGCCCTCGGCGTATTTTTCAAATGAAATGCGCGATTCGGTATTGTCGGTCTCGTGACGGTTTCCGCCGAGACGGAATGAATGAAGATCTCCGTCGCCGAAAAGGAAGGCTCTCATAGCGTCGTAGGGGAAAAGCTCGGGACCGTGTATCTTGACCTTAACGCCCTCAAACTGCTTGAAGCTCTCTATCTGGTTTGTGAACTCAACGAGCCCGAGGTAGTGGTCTGCGTGGCTATGCGTGATAAATACGTCGGACAGGCTTTTGAAATCCGCTCCGTAAAGCTGCAGAAGCTTCATAATGGGAGCGCCGGCGTCTATAAGATAATTTTTCTCACCGACGGTGATAAGAGTTGACGACGTAAATCTGTCACGCTCGGTTATTCCGTGGCTCGTTCCTAAAAAGGTGATTTTCATTTTCAGTACCTCGATTTTGAAATGCGGCAAAGCGTCAGCGTATTTATACGCGCTTTGCCGAGTGATATCTTTGATATCAAATATAATAGCACGACTTTTTTGATTTGTCAACTCTTAAAATGAAGCGCCGCGCTTGACAAGGGCGCTGAAAAGTGGTAAAATAACCGTGTTGACCGTTGCCGTAAGAGACGTGCAAAGCGCCCGAAGGGGCGAGATAGAGCTGTTTTTCTTGCTATTCTTTAACACGGGGCGGCATATAAACAAAAAAGACAAGACTTAATCCGAGCCCGTTTGACTAAAACGGTTTCGGCTTAACGCTTGTCGGAAAGATGGAAAAATGGATTTTGAAAAGAACGTACCAACGATAGAAAAAACTATCGGCTATACCTTCCGTGACGGCTCTTTGTTAAGACAAGCCTTTACCCGTGCGAGCTTTTGCAACGAAAATAACTACGGACAAAGAGAGCCGTATCAGTCTAACGAGGTTCTTGAATTCTTCGGCGACAGCATACTTTCCGCGACTATCATAACGAGTCTTATCAAAATGAAATCGAAAAGATATTCGAAGGGAATCAAGACCGAGCTTACCGAGGGCGATTTTTCGAACATACGCTCCCACCTTGCCGATAAAAAGAATCTTTCGGAGAATATACAGCGCCTCGGGCTGCAAAAATATCTGATAATGGGAGAGGGAGACGCAAAGCTCGGCATTGAGAACGAGCGCTCGGTTATGGAGGACCTCTTTGAGTCGCTGATCGGCGCGGTTTATATTGATTCCTCGTTCGATATGGAAGCGGTCACCGCCGTTATCGAAAGGATGCTCGATCTATCGGTGTATCTTACGGCATCAAATAAAGCCATACAGAGCTATAAGAATATGGTGCAGGAGTGGTGCGCGGATAAAAAACGCCGTTTGCCCCCACCCGTGTATGAAAAACGCGGTGAAGAGGGCCCCGACCACAATAAAACCTATACCTGCGTTTGTATCGTTGACGGCAAGGAGCTTGGAATGGGCAAGGCAAGAAGCGTAAAGCTTGCCGAAAGCGAGGCGGCAAAGGCTGCTCTTGAGGCTCTTGGACTTATCTGATTTGAAAACGAAAAACGATACCTCAGAAGAAATTCCGCAACCCAAAAACCTAATATTTGTAAACAATTATTTTCAAAAACACGCAAAACGAACGGTAAACGCCGACCTTTGCGTGTTTTTTTCTTTGGAAGAACCGCTTCCGTCTGTGCAATTCATTATGGGTACGGCTCGGAGTTTTCGGTAAAATCCTCGTTATCGACAGCGCCCATTTGCCTTTTGTCAAAATGCCGAAAAAACTTCGGCAAAGTTGTGCAATATTATATAAAATTATTTGAAACGCAAAAATAATGGGAAAATCGGTTGACTTCCTATTATAAAAGTGTTATTATATTTAAAGAATATATGCTTTTGGGAGATTTATGCCCTTTTGAGCATAGCATACAGACGCAAAAAACGGAAGGATCACCCGATAAAAAATGATTTTGGATTTGCAAAAAGCCAATATGATGAAGAGAATATCAGCCCTTCTCTTCGACTTCATAATGAGATTAATGCTCATCACGGGCTTTGCGCTCCTGTTCTCGTTCATATTCGGCTTTGACGCCAAGGTGGATAAGCTGGATAGCTTTTACGACGAATACGAGGAGAGATACGGAATAGATATAGACATCTCGAAAGAGGAGTTCAGCTCTCTTTCGGAGGAGGAAAAGGCGGTATATAAGGAAGCCGAGGAGGCTTTTGCGAAGGACACGGAAATAGCTAAGCTTTCGGCGCTTATCCTTAATCTTACGCTTCTTATCGCGGTATTCGGAATCCTCTTCGCTTACGTGGCGCTTGAATTTATCGTGCCGCTGATACTCAAAAACGGGCAAACGATCGGCAAGAAAATGTTCGGCATCTGCGTTATAAGAGACGACGGCGTGAAGATAACGCCCGTAATGCTTTTCGTTCGCGCGATACTCGGAAAATGCACCTTAGAGGCGTTAGTCCCTATCGCGATAATCGCGCTCATTCTTCTCGGCAACGTGGGAATGCTCGGCTTGATAGCCCTGCTTATTCTCGTCGGACTTGAAATATTCTTTATGGTAAGAACGAAAACCAATTCCTGTATTCACGACCTGCTTTCGTATTCGGTAGTCGTGGATATGGCGAGCCAGATGATATTCGAGAATGAAGAGGCTCTCGTAGAGTATAAAAACAAAATCCACGCCGAAGCCGTGGAGAAAACGGATTATTAAAAAAATAAAATAGATTCACTCTAATTTGGAGGTCGTATGAAAGTAGAATTACAGCATTTGACAAAAATTTTCCCCGGACGCAACAAAAAGATTAACGAAGAGGTCGTAGCGGTAAGCGACTTTACGTTTACCATTCCCGACGGAAAGCTCGTCGGACTTCTCGGTCCCTCGGGATGCGGAAAGAGTACAACCCTTTATATGATAAGCGGCTTGCAGAAGCCCAGCTCGGGAAAAATACTCTTCGGTGACGAGGACGTAACGGAGCTTTCTCCCGAGAACAGAGGAATAGGACTCGTTTTCCAGAACTACGCTCTTTATCCTCATATGACGGTTAAGCAGAACATTCTTTTCCCTCTCCAGAACCTTAAGGGCGAGGATAAGATGACCAAGGAGGCTATGCTCGAGCGTGCCTATGAGTCTGCAAAGCTCGTTCAGATCGATAATCTTATGGACAGAAAGCCCAGCGAGCTTTCGGGCGGTCAGCAGCAGAGAGTTGCTATCGCGAGAGCTCTTGTAAAGATGCCCCGCGTTCTTCTTCTTGACGAGCCTCTTTCAAACCTTGACGCAAGACTTCGTCTCCAGACCCGTGAGGAGATCAGAAGAATTCAGAAGGAAACGGGAATTACTACCATATTCGTAACGCACGACCAGGAAGAAGCTATGTCGATATCCGATATCATCGTCGTAATGAAGCTCGGTGTCGTTCAGCAGGTTGGTAAGCCTCAGGTTATTTACGATAATCCCATTAATCTCTTTGTCGCTAAGTTCCTCGGAACGCCCCCCATTAACGTATTCTCGGGCGAGGTGCGTGACGGTTGGCTTTACATAGGCGAGGAAAAGGTTCTCGAAACCGCGGGCGCTGAGGATAAAAAGGTTTACGTTGCTATTCGTCCCGAGGGCTTTATTCCCGCTGAGGACGGCGCTCTTACCTGCGAGATATCCAACGTAGAGGTAATGGGACGCGACGTTTCCATAGTTTCAAAGAACGAGGCTATGCAGTCACCCTCTATCAGATCCATCGTGGACGCGGACTACAGGGTAGCTCCCGACGCGGCCGAGATCAAGTTCAACCTCAAGCCTCATAAGGTGTTCATCTTTGACGCCGAGACCGAACAGAGAATTTACTTCGGCAATCAGACCGCTCCCGAGGAGGCTTAATATGGAAAACAAGGTTATAGACTCGGCAGAGGTAACGGGAGCCGTCGGCGCGTCCGTTTCTTCGGCTGCGGCAGCTCCGCCCGCATCGGACGGAGGGCTGAAAACAAAGAAGAAAAAATTCTTCACCACCGAGACCTTCGATAAATGGAAGGCTTGGATATATCTTCTTCCCGCTCTTATACTTCTTGCGGTATTCACGGTTTACCCCATCTTCAACACCGTAAGAATAGCGTTCCTCGAGGGCTATTCCTCGGCGGCGCTCGAGGGCGAGGTTACCTACCGCTTTGGACTCGGCAACTTCTCTAAGGCGCTTGAGTATACCGAGGACCAGGTAAACATCGTAACGGGTGAGGTCGTTAAGGGTACGTGTGAGTTCATCGACTGTATGAAGAACACCTTCCTTCTTTGCTTCATCACCGTTCCGCTCTCAACCATACTCGCTCTTGTAATAGCGGTATGTCTTAATTCCATAAAGTTCTTAAGAAGATTTCTTCAGACGATATTCTTCATGCCCTACGTTACGAACTCTATCGCTATAGGAATGGTATTTATGGCGATGTTCAGCGTTATCGGTATAGCCGTTGACCCCGTAACCGGAAGCATTGAGGGAAGTACGTCGCTGGGTATTATAAACAATATTCTCGGCGTTTTCGGAATTGAGCCTGTTAACTGGACGAGTGAAAACTCAACCTATTGGCACAATATGACCGTACTTATCCTATACATTATATGGAACGCTCTTCCGTTCAAGATTCTCATTCTTCTCGGAGGACTTCAGAGCGTAAACAAGCAGTACTACGAGGCGGCGAAGATTGACTCTACGCCAAGACTCAGAGTATTCACGAGAATTACCGTTCCGCTTCTTTCTCCTATGATAGCTTACGTTGTAATCACGGGCTTTATCGGCGGATTTAAGGAGTATTCAAGCGTTATCGGTATCTTCGGAGACCAGGCGATAACGAAGGGCGGCGATTCCGTCAATACGATAGTAGGATACATATACAGATGCCTCGGAAACGACGGTATGTCCCCGAGATACGGAGAGGCGAGTGCGGCTGCGCTGATACTCTTCGGTATAATCTTCCTTGTCACGATGGTAAATCTTTACGTCAGCAACAAGAAGACACACTATTAAAGGAAGGAGGAGTGCAAAATGGAACAAACGAAAAGCATAATGGTGGAAAAGGACGTCAAGAAGGTCGCTGTCCGCCAGAGAATTATGAAAATAGCAGTTCAGACTGCGCTTTATCTCTTCCTTGGATTTATGGCGATAATAGTTATTTTCCCGTTCTACTGGATGATAATTTCATCGCTCAAAACCCTTGCGGAGTATGAGCTCCGTGTACCCACCCTCTTCCCGAAGGAAGTAGTTTGGTATAACTACATCACGTCCTTCAAGGTCGGTGAGCTTGGAAAGCTCTTTATTAACACTCTTTACGTAGGTATCGTTTCCACGATACTCTCGCTCATCATCACCGTTCTTTCGGCATTCGCCTTTGCCCGCCTTGAGTTCAAGGGCAAAAACGCGCTCTTTGCCGCAATGCTTGCGACGATGATGATCCCCGGTGAGCTTTTCACCATTACAAACTTTATCACGGTAATCAAGCTTGACTGGTATAAAAACGGATTTGAGGTTCTTATCTTCCCGTTTTTGGTAAGTATATTTTACATTTACTTGCTCAGACAGAGCTTTATGCAGATTCCGAACGAGCTTTACCTTGCCGCGAAGGTTGACGGCACAAAGGATATAAAATATCTTTGGAAGGTAATGATTCCTCTGGCTCTGCCAAATATAATTTCAATAACCATTCTTAAGATGATGGGCGCATGGAACTCGTATATGTGGCCTCAGCTCGTTGCGGATAGGGACCACCTCCTTATCACAAACGGTATCCGAAGCGCAAGCTTTATGAACGACCTAACAGGAAAGTCCGAAATTCCGCTTCAAATGGCAGCCGTAACCGTAGTATCCATTCCATTGTTCTTAGTATTTATTTTCTTACGTAAGTACATAATGAAGGGTGTATCCCGTTCCGGCATCAAGGGTTAAAGGAATGGCAATCTTTTTGGTGATATTCCACCCGTTCGCTTGACGTAGGTAATTACGCCTGCGCTCGTGATGAAAAATTCTACCTCGAAAATAATACAATCACACAGACGGTACTTTGAGTTAACGCTGACTGTACTTTGGTTAAAGGAATGGCAATCATTTTGGTGATATTCCACCCCGTTCGCTCGACTTGCGTTTGTAAGCCTTCGCTCGTGAAGCGGAAATCTCCCTCAAAAATATCACCATTCCACAGACGGTACTTTGGGTTAACGCTGACGGTACTTTGGTTAAAGGAATGGCAATCTTTTCGCTTGCAATCCCACCCCCCTCGCTCGCTTGACGTAGGTAACTACGCCTCTGCTCGAGCTGAAAAACTCACGCACCCGAGAACAATTTTTCGACTCAGCTAAATCGAATGACGGCCGAATTATTTTTGAGAAAGAAATTTTGTTTGTAAGCGAAGCGTAGAATTCTACGCTGAGCGACAAGCGGAATTTATAGCCAAAAATAATCGGTTGTCGGCGATTTGCCGATATCCAAAGCAAATTTTCACCGCAGCGCCGCGGCGTTGCTCACTCTCGTTTAATTGCCAAACGGCTTTTAATAAAATAAAAATAAAAAACAAAAGGAAAAGAAAGGAAAAGAAAAATGAAAAAGATTCTTCTTTCAGTCCTGCTTCTCGTTGCTATGATCGTCAACGTTTTCGCAATGGTTGGCTGTAAGCCCAAAAACGATGACGACAACAGCGGCAACGGTGGCTTGGACACCACACCTCCTCCTGCAGTAGACGTCGTAGCATACGACGGAAGCGCTGTAGAGATCACCTTCTATCACACCATGGGACAGGCGCTTACGAACGTTCTTGCAAGCTCGCTTGCAGACTTCAACGCTATGTACCCCAACATCAAGGTTGTTCATCAGTCTCTCGGTAACTACGACGGACTCAGAAACCAGATCAACACCGAGCTTGGCGGCGGTAAGCAGCCCAACATTGCTTACTGCTATCCCGACCACGTTGCGATCTACAAGGATCTCAAGGGTGTTCTTCCGCTTGACGCTTTCATCAACAGCACTCTTAAGGTAAACGGTACCGATGAGATCATGGGTCTTACCGCTGAGCAGCAGGCAGATTTCGTTAAGGCTTACTGGGATGAAGGTAAGGTATTTGACGCGGCAGGCACTATGTACACGCTTCCTATGGCTAAGTCCACAGAGGCTCTCTTCTACAACAAGACCTTCTTCGATGAGTTCGATGACGGTCAGGGTCCTCTCGAGGTTCCTACCACTTGGGAAGAGATGGAGACCGTGTGCAGAAGAATTAAGGCTAAGTATCCTAATTCTATTCCTCTCGGATATGACTCCGAGTCCAACTGGTTCATCACAAGACTTGCTCAGGCAGGCGCTGATTACACCAGCATCGACCCCAAGAATCACTACACCTTCAACAACCTCACCGCTGTTGATATTCTCACCGAGGCTAACGAGTGGTATCAGGACGGTCTTGTAAAGACTCAGAAGACCAACGACGATTCCTACACCTCTAACCTCTTCACCATCGCATCCAACGACGCGAAGGATAAGGCGTTCATGGTTATCGGTTCTACCGGCGGAGCTTCCTACCAGACTCCTCCTAAGGCTGATGATAAGGCGCTCTTCGAGGTTGGTATCACGGGAATTCCTCAGCAGAACGCAGCTGCTCCCAAGACCATTTCTCAGGGTCCCTCGCTCTGTCTGTTTAAGGACAGCAATCCTCAGGAGGTTGCGGCTTCCTGGCTTCTTATCAAGTTCCTTACCACTAACGTTAAGTTCCAGTCTAAGTTCTCCATTCAGTCCGGATACGCTCCCGTAATCGGCGCTGCAAAGGAAGACCCTATCTACAAGGACTGGCTCGATGCTGCAAACGGCTCTGATAACCTTCAGGCTCTTTGCGTTAAGACCACCGTTTCTCAGGAGCACGCATACTTCACCTCTCCCGCGTTCAACGGCTCTTCCAAGGCTCGTACCGAGGCAGAGAATATGATGTACAACATCATGACCTATAACGGCACGAAGGTTAGAGAGCAGGCAGGTACCGAGCTTGCTACGGGTGTTGCTAACTGTAAGAAGACGGGCAAATAATTTTGCTCTGAAGACCTTACGGTAAACGTTTCTTAGCAAAAAAGACAAAATTCGAAAGTTTTCTTAAAATTTAATACCGAGCCGCTCTGTATAAAGCATTGTGCCGAGCGGCGCGGTATCGGGTTCACTTTAAAACCAATTAAAAAGGAAAAAACGATATGAAAGCATTATCTAAGATTCTCTTGATGCTTTTGGTCGTATCGATGCTCGTCGCCTCCCTCGGCTCGTGCGATAAGATAAACGAGCTTCTCGGCAAGGATGACGATACAAGCAATACCGACGGCGGCAATAATGACGGCAATCAGAATAACGATGGCAATCAAAGCACCGACGGCAGCCAGAACACCGATGACAAAAATGAGGAGGAGCTTCCTCCCCTCGTTGACTACGTGTCAGGCGTAAAGTTCGACCCTAATTCGGGAAGAAATTATATCGAAACGACCGTTAAGTTTTATATTGACGGAGACACAACTCACTTCAACGTTCCCAAATCCATCTCCGAGACCGGAATTCTTAAGGCAAGATATCTTGGCGTTAATACTCCCGAGTCTACAGGACAGATAGAGCCTTGGGGCAAAAAGGCTTCGAAGTACACAAGATCCAAGCTTGAGG
This sequence comes from Oscillospiraceae bacterium, assembly GCA_015063445.1. Next base: position 11,950 of record SVUD01000026.1, on the reverse strand, counting down.
CGGCAACCTCCATTATCATCGAGTCTGACAACGATAAGTGGAATCCCGACTCAACGGGCGAAAGATTCTTGGTTTGGGTTTGGTACAAGACGGCTGATATGACCGACTACAGAAACCTCAACCTCGAGCTTCTCCAGGAGGGTCTTTCAAGATCCTCGAGCTATTCGGACACCGCCTATGAGGAAGTGTGCGCAAAGCTCATCAACCAGTCGGTTACCCATAAGCTTCACGTATTCTCTCAGGAGAAGGACCCCGACTTCTATTACGGCGAAGCGGTTACCCTTACTCTTAAAGAGCTTAAGATGAATATCTCCGAGTACGCTGACAAAAGAGTAGCGTTCGAGGGTGTTGTAGTTAAGGAATACGACAACTCAACTATCTACGTTGAGGAATACGACGAGGAGACGGGCTCTTACTTCGGTATGCAGGTCTTCTACGGCTACAATCTTAACTTCTTCGGTAAGAACATTCTTAGGGTAGGAAACAGAGCGCGTATCGCAGGCTCTGTTCAGTACTACGAAAACGGAGGCACTTGGCAGATCTCGGATATCAAGTACGATCCCTATGATCCCGAAAGCTCCGAAAACATCAAGAAGATAAGCGACGGTCACACGGGAGCGTATCCCGAACTAGACGCGGCAACGCTTCTTGGCGGTAAGCTCAACTTTGAGGTTACCGAAACGGACGAGGAAGGCAACGAGACCACGACGAACAAAACGCTCGATTACGGCTACGTTGCGCTCCACAGCACCGCAACTCTTAAGAACCTGCGCATAAAATCCGTTTACACCACTCAGCAGGGCGCGTCGATGGGCGCGATGTCCATCACCTGCGTGGATGAAAGCGGTATAGAGATAACTATCAGAACGATAGTTCTCGTAGACAGCGAAACGCATAATCAGATAACGGCGGCAAGCTTCCCCGTTGGCTCGGTTATCGACGCGAAGGGAATTGTAGACTACTACGACGGAGAATATCAGCTTAAGCTCTTCTCCTTCAAGGACGTTACGTTCCATTAATTAAATAAGTAGGACGGATTGTCTTTTGGCAAATCGTCTTACGCGCTTAAATTCGTTTTCCCAAAAAAATTAAAATAAAGAAAGGAAATCGCAATGAAAAAACTACTCGCATTAGTTCTCGTTATGATTCTTGCTCTTGCTTGTATGACATCTTGTGAAGAGATGAAAGACAAGGTTTCCGGCGGCTTCAACAACGTTAAAGAAACCGTTGGCGGCTGGTTCGGCATAGAGTTTGATGACGACAAGGACGACGACAAGACTCCCGGCACCACTCCCGGTGACGGAAACAAGCCCGACGACGGCACCACCACTCCTCCCGAAGAGGAAAATTACGCAGAAATGGCAATCAATTACCTCGACTCTCTTTACGGCGAGGCTGATTCCACCACTGCAAAGAGCTACGAGCTTCCCGCTAAGTACACCGTACCCGGCACAGACGTAGTTATCGACATCGTTTGGACAGTCAACGTTGACACTATCACCATCGCTCCCGCAGAGACCGAGGGCTTAGTAACCGTAACTCTTCCCGAGGCTCCCGAGACAGACATCAGCTACACCATTACCGCAACCGTTACCGATGCAAAGGGTAACACCGATACTACATCCTTCGACCGTGTTGTTCCTTCCGTAAACAACTTTATGACGATCGATGAGTACTACGCTTTGAACGTAAGACTTGAGGAAAACAAGCCCGTTATCATCAAGGGTATCGTAACCGGTATCATTTCTAAGGCTAACGGCTGGAAATACGACCAGCTTCACCTTCAGGATGAGAGCGGCAGAGGCGGTTACTACGTATACGATATCGTAGACGCTCCCATGGACGATATCAAGGTTGGTATGACCGTTAAGGTTACCGGTATCAAGAACGTAAACTATGGCGTAGACAGAATTGAAAAGTCTACCGTTGAGATCCTCGATACTACAATCAAGACCGTAACTCCCGTAGATTACACCGATATCTATCTTAACGCAGAGTCTCTTACCGACGCAACTCTTAACCAGTACGACGGTCTTCTCGTAACCCTTAAGGGTGTTGAGATCACAGGTCAGACTCTTGATCAGGGATACTATCACTTCCTTCTTGGAAATAAGGAATCCTACGTAAGAATTTCTTCCTCTACCGTATGTCTTACTAAGGCTGAGGTTGAAACCTTCAAGGCAAACCACACCAATAACAAGGGCAAGCTTGCCGACGTAGTTGGTGTAATTACATCCTTCAACAACGCATTCTATCTTGTTCCCGTAAGCGCTGACGCCTTCTCTAACTTCAGAGATGCTGAGCGCACACCCGAGGATAAGCTCAATTACGAGCTTGGAAATATTGAGGTTCCCACCTCTGTTAAGAAGAACAGCGACGTAGAGCTTACCGTTGCAGGCGGCGTTTATAAGGACGTTGTTATCAGCTGGGCATCTAACAATGCCGCTGCTGTTGTAAGCGAGGACGGCAAGACCGTTACCTTCACTCTCGGCGACGAGGCTGTTACCGTAACCCTTACCGCTACCGCAAAAATTGGCGACGTAACCGTAACCAAGGACTTCACCGTTAACGTTGCGGCTAAGCCTAATTACGTTGTAAACAAGGTTACTAACCCCGCGATAGGAACTGCTTATAAGCTTTATCTCTATCACGCAACCAAGGCTCAGGATATGTACCTTACCGGTAAATTCGACGCAACCTACAACTACAATCTCGGAACAACAGGAGATGTGGCACAGGCAGTTGACTTCTACCTTGAGGATGCAGGAAACGGCATGTACTATCTCAGTGCTACAGTTGATAAGGTTAAGAAATATATCAACCTTGCTGTAGATGGAAAGTATCTCGATATAACCATCGATATGGATCCCATCACTTCTTATAAGTTTGATACGGAAGTAAACACTCTCGTTTCTACTCAGACCACAAGCGAGGGTACGTTCGACTTCTACTTCGGTACTTATGCTTCCAATAATAAGACAGGTATAACCACCTCCAAGACCTCTTACATCACAGGCGGCAATGCCGCAAACGTTGGTGTTACTCAGTTCGTTGTATATCTTGTTTCTATCACAAATCTTGACGACGTTACCGACGCTGACAAGGTAGCTATGGAAAAGGATAAGCTTGACGTTAACACTAAGGTTTCCGAGGATACCGAGATCGACCTTCCCGCAGCTACTCTTGAGGGCGTTACTGTTGAGTGGACCGCAGAGGGCGCTGAAATCAAGGACGGCAAGCTTGTTATCGTTCTTGGTAAAGAGGCTGTTACCGTAACTCTTACCGCCACCATTAAGGCAGGCGAAGCAACCGATACAAAGATCTTCACTATTGAAGTTCCCGCAAAATCCAACAAGGTTCTTACTCCTATGTACACCTTCGAAGAGGGTGTTGCATATAAGATCGTTGGTAAGAACGCGGCAGGCTTCATCTACTTTGACGGAACTGTTACCAGCGGCAGAATCAACGGCGTTGCTGATATAGCTAACAGCGTTGACGTTTTCGTTAAGTTTGTAGATAAGGCAGCAGGCACCTTCTACCTCTACTTCATGGATGGAAACACCGTTAAGTACATAGAGGGCTATGCAAAGGATAGCAACAAGACATCTGCTTTCAGAATTGTAGATACCGCTCCCGAGTCCACATGGTCTCTTAACGATCAGAATGCGCTCGTTTCCTCCGGCAACGGAAGAGCAATCGCTACTCAGGACAACAGCACCTACAACAACTTCAGCACATACGCAACCTCCAACCTTGGAACAGCTCCTTACTTCACCTCTTATCTTGCAACCCTTATTGAAGAGGACGAAGTTCCCGAAATTACCGACGAGGATATGGTAAAGGCTGAGTCCGAGCTCGTTAAGGTAGACGTTACCGAGGTTACCAACGACTTCGAGTTCACTCTTCCTACTCCCATCAAGTACGCAGATAAGGTAACGTTCACTTGGACCACCGATAACGCATGCGCAGTTATCACCGACGGCAAGCTCGTTATCACTCTTCCTAAGGAAGACGCTAAGGTAACTCTTACCCTTGTGATCGCTTGCGGCGACGTTAAGGAAACTAAGACCTTCGAAATAAGCGTTGTTGTTCCTATCTTCACTATGAATAAGGTTACCGCTCCCGAGGCAGAGAAGGCATATAAGCTTCATCTCTATCAGGCAAAGCTTGGTAAGGACCTCTTCTTCAACGGAAAGAAGTCCGGTGACTATTTCGCAACTACCGATCAGCTTGCGCTTGCGGCTGACGTATATCTTGAGGCAACCGAGGGAGGTTATTACCTCTACTGCCTTGACGCAGAGGGCAAAAAGTCCTACCTTGATATGTATGAATACACTACCGATAAGGTAGGTATCAGATTCTCCGCAACTCCCGGCTGCGTTTACTTCTTCGACGCAGAGCTTGGTATACTTCTTAGTAACATAAAGACCGCTAAGTACGACAATGATTACTATCTTGGTACTTACAACACCTACAACACCTTAAGCGCAAACTCCACTTACTACATTACAGGCAACAACGCCGCTAACCTTGGCGTATCTCAGTTTGTTGCTTACCTTGTAGAAATCAATTGCAAGCACGAGTTCACCACCGACTGTGACACCACCTGTGACGTTTGCGGCGCAACCCGTGAGACCACCGTTGAGCATACCTATACCGACGATTGCGACGCTACCTGTGATTGCGGCGCAACCCGTGAGGCTCCCCACAAGTACACCGCTGATTGCGATACTACCTGTGATTGCGGCGCTACCCGTAAGCCCCTCGCTGAGCACGTTGACGAGGCTGAGGACGGCACTTGTGACGTTTGCGGCAGCAGCATGGCAGATGTTGAAAATGCTTTGATCGAGGCTGCTAAGGCTGAAATCAAGCTCAACACCGAGTACACCTCATCCGTTCAGTTCATCCTTACCGAGAAGGTAGGCAGAGTTGCTATCACTTGGGCTTCCCAGAGCAACGCTGTAGTAATCAATGGTAACGTTGTTACCGTTAAGCTTGGCGCAGAGGCAGCTGAGGCTGTTCTCGTTGCAACCTTCAAGTGCGGCGCTACCAAAATTACCGAAGAGTATAAGCTTGCTCTTGCAAAGGCTCCTACTCTCGATATTATGGAGGTTATCGCTCCCGAGACAGGCAAGGCTTACAAGCTTTACTTCTATCAGGAAAACCTTAAGACCGGTTACTTCGTTATCGGCAAATACGCAACCTACTACTATAAGCTTGATGCTACCACCGTTCCCGCTGACGGTACAGACTTCTATCTTGAGGCTACCGAGGGCGGATACTACATCAAGTTTGGTGAGAAGTATCTTACCATTTACTCCGGTTATCAGACTTCTTCCCCCTACTCTGAGATTCAAGAATTCCAGTTCAAATCTGAACCCACCACCGTTTTCGTATACAATGCGGAGCTTGGTACCTTTACCGCTAACGTAGACTCTTACAATTGGGTAATCGGTTCTTACAACGAGAACCCCAATGTAGATCTTAAGAAGCTCGATGATAAGGGCATATTCTACGTTAAGCTTGTTGAGGCAGTTTGCACTCACGAGTTCTCCTCCGACTGTGACGCTACCTGTAATGTTTGCGCATACACCCGTGACGTTACCGGAGTAGAGCACACCGTTTATGACAACGCTTGTGACACCACCTGCGCTTGCGGCTTCGTTCGTGAGGTTGCAGACCACGTTGATGCAACTAATGACAATCTTTGCGACAACTGCTCTATCGATATGAAGGCTCTTTACGCAGAAAGAGTTGAAGCTGCGAAGACCGAGAACGCTCTTGCCGAGAAGATGAACGCAGGTACCGCTTTCACAGTTAAGACCGTTACCGGCGCTTACGATAGCGTTACTATCACATGGACATCCGATACAGCTATTATCGCAACTGTTGACGGTGTAACCACCATCACAATGCCTAACGTTTCCGGCGACGCTGTTATTACCGCTACTTATACCTGCGGAACTCATAGCGAGACCGTAACCTATAAGGTTGCTCTCCTTAAGGTTGGAACTGTTGTATCCGTTGATTACCTTGTTGGTAAGCCCTTCTACGTATATTCCGATAAGTGGAGCACCTATATGCTTGGCACTATTTACAAACCCAGCTCTACCGCAAAGGTTATGGATTCTACCACCAATATCAACGATGCTACCGCATTCTATATTGAGAAGGCATTTGATGCTGAAGGCAAAGAAATCACGGGCGAGTATAACCTTTACTTCCTTGATGCGGAAGGCGTTAAGAACTACATTATTATGACCGGTACTTCCGCTACTAAGTTTGATATTGTAACCACTCTTGAGGGTGCTCTTTATCCTACTTGGAGCTTTGATGCTGAGATTGGTACCTTCTACAACGCAGGCGTATATGCAAAGAGCGCGACTAACAGCGCTTACCTTGTAGGCTTCTATATGTCTTCAAAGACGCACTATGACTTCCGTACTGCTAAGAAAGGTTTCACAGCAACCGGAACTACAGATTACGCAGCTCTCATAGTTGTTAACTGCGAGCACGTTTACGCAGGTGACTGCGCTACCGCTTGCGGTATCTGCGGCGAAGAGCGTGAAGCAACAGGCGCGCATACCTATGACGGATGTGACGATACCGCTTGTAACGTTTGCGGCGCTACCCGTGAGGCAGTAGCACACATCTACGGCGACGGCTGTGAGGACACCGTTTGTGACGTTTGCGGCGCTACCCGTGAGGCAGTTGGCAAGCACGCTTACTCTTCCGAGTGCGACGCTACCTGTAACAACGAAGGCTGCTCATACGTTCGCGATGACGCAAAAGACTGCGTAGATACAGACGGCGACAAGATATGCGATTACGAAGGCTGCGGCAAGGAGATCGGCGCTGATACTCCTACCGTTCCCGTAGAGCCCGAGGATGGCAAAGAGGAAGAGGTTCTTCCCGACGAAGGCGAGGGTGAAGGCGAAAAGCTTCCCGACGAGGGAATCACCGAAGCTCCCGATGAGGGAATCACCGAAGCTCCCGATGACTCAACCGTTGTCGGCGGTGGAATCGCTAATGGCGGAGGCGTTGTCCTTCCCAGCACTCCTAACCCTTAAAATTTGTTAATGATAGCTTAGCTTCAAAACTAAACTACAGCATAACAAAACAAAGCTTAAAAAAGCAAAGCTTTAACAAAAATAAAGCTTTAAAGACAAAGCTTAAATAAAATTAAGCTTAAAAAATAAAAAAAGACCGTGGCGAGTTTTCGGTAATTCGTCACGGTTTTTTGTATATTATTAGGTTGCGCTTTAGCTTCTCGGGGCGTTGCCGTATTCTCTTTTCATAGCGTCGATAGAAACGACCCACTGCTTTCCAAATTTACAAACGTCAACTCCGTTGACGAGCTTACCGTAGCTAATAGCCTTACGAAGAGTGCTTTCGTTAAGTCCCCAAAGCTCGGTAGCATCGCTGAAAGCCAAAAGTCCGTCAAACGGTGTATTCATTTGTACGCCGTTTTCCCAAAGCTCATCACACGAAATGTCCAAATCATCATTCCAAACGATACCGTAGCCACCCACGTCAACAGTGGCAGCGGCAAATATCTCGGGATGTTTTTTCAGTTCTCGAAAGAATGAAAATCGTTCAAATAAAGGTTTTACGTCATAAATTTTCGTAACTCCTTCTGAGAATTGAACGGAAAGCTTATATTCGGGCAAAGGCGAAACGCTTTTTATCTTATGAAACATAATTGAATCTCCTTATTTGATTTTTATTCAAGAGGCGGTATTTTCTGGAACTCTTGCGTTTCCCAAATTTCCATCAGGGTGTTTTTGTGCAAAGACAACCACTCCTTAACCATACTCAATGCTTTTGGAGGAAGATGCCCTTCGAGAATATCTCCTGTCATAAAGTCGATTGCGGCAACGTCTTCGTTATATATGGCATGAATGTGAGGAGGGTTGTGTTCGCTCTGCAAAAAATACATTCTTATTATTATTCCGTAGAATTGCGATAATACCGGCATAAGTATACTCCTTTAATTTTCTTTCACTTATATTATATCACGGTATCGTGATAATGTCAATGCTTTTTTTAATTTAGATAAAAGAACGGTAGAGGCACATTATTAAAAATGTACTTCTACCGTTTTTATCACGTTTAAGCATATTCGCTGCTCTACATGAAATGAAATTTATCACGTTCGCGTAAGCGAACATATCGAGCCGTAGGCATATCGAGTTGCTTTAGCAACATATCGAAAATCCCAAAGGGATTTATATCACTGCGTGAATGCTCTTCTAAGAGCTTCACGCTAATACCTAAGCCCTCGGGCGACGGGATTTTGCGCGGAAATCCTCGGATGACGAGCGAGAAGCGTACAAGGGTACGCTGAGTGAGGAAACGAGGATAGAATAAAAACTATAATCAAAACGAAGAAAACCGTAGGTTTTCAACATTAATTACTTTTAAATTTAGATAAAAGAACGGTAGAGGCACTGCTTTCTTGACAATGCTTCTACCGCTTTTTGTTTTTATTCGGTTACGCCTAAATACCTAAGCCCGAAACTACTCGAGCCAGAGAATCATCTCGATCAGTCTCTTTACGGACACCGCTACGTCAGCTCTCGTTATCATTCCCGAAGCAAGACCTTCCGCAAGATCCTCGGTTGTAGCCGATGGCATTCTTATATCGTTGCCCGCAAGGACCTCCTTGGTCTGACTTGCGGTATTATTCCAGTCGGTGGTTACGAGTCCGTCGTATCCCCACTCTCCTCTTAAAATTCCCGTGATCAGCTCTGCGTTCTCGGAGCTTCTTACACCGTTAAAGAGGTTGTACGCCGTCATAAGAAGTCTCGGCGAAGATTCCTTAACGCATATCTCAAATCCCTTTATGTAGATCTCACGCAAAGCTCTTTCGGATAAGATCGAATCCGATTCCTTACGGTTGGTTTCCTTGTTATTACAAGCGAAGTGCTTGGGCGTGGCAACGATTCTTTGAGACTGTATGCCTCTTACCATTGCAGCAGCCATTTTTCCCGAAACAAGAGGATCCTCGGAGTAGTACTCAAAGTTTCTTCCGCAAAGGGGGCTTCTATGGATGTTCAAAGCGGGTGTGAGCCACATGGAGAGGTTATTCTCCTTTGTCTCGATAGCTCCCGCGGCGCCTATCTTTTCCAAAAGCTCGGTATTCCACGTGCAAGCAAGCATCGTCGCTACGGGGAATGCCGTAGTTCTAACACCGGTGCAAGCATTAATGCGTACGCCCGCAGGACCGTCCACCGTCATAGGAGTTGGTATACCATAACTCGAAAGTCCGCCCATACCACCGGTATTAGCCGTACCCGTGTTAGCTTTGCCCTTAAGAAGAGCCGCAAGCTCGGAGTCCGAAAGCTGAGTTATAAATTCGTCAACAGTCACCTTACCGTTAGCAACGTCGATAAGAAGCTTCTTGTCTTCCTTAGTGACAGGGGGCAAATACTCGCATACGTATTCATTCTTAAACGTCTTTCTTACGGGCTCTGCGTCGGGTACTGCTACGTACTCTCCCGATGCCGTAAGACGACAGCCGAGATTTCTCGGCGCACAATATTCGGTAAGCTTTTCGCAGATAACGTTTTCTTCAAGGGTATATTCAAAGTCAAGCTTTGTCACGTCATTTACGGAATTTCCGACGAGTATGCCGTATTTTCCTTTTTCAAGAACCCACGCAGATTTGCAAACGTCACCCAAATCGTCATAGGAAGCCATATCCTTAATTGCGTATTTTAAAACTAAAGTTTGCATTTCGTTAGGTTTAAGCAACTTCGTCTTAGCAAAAGCCGCAAGCTCGAGCTTTGGCTTTGTAATCTTTCCGACGGGCGCATTGTAATAAACCTGAATTACTTCTTTACCCTCGTACGAGCCAATATTTTTTACGTTAACGGTAACTGTTATATCTTCTCCGTTGACATTAGCCGACATATCCGAAAATTCGAATTTTGTATACGAAAGACCGTATCCAAATGGATAAACAACTCTTTCGCTCTTACCGGGAATAGTTTCAAAATATCTGTATCCAACGAACACGTCCTCGGTGTATTTTACGTAATCGACAGATTCGTGGAATCCCGCGGATGACGGATAATCATCAAAGCTTACAGCGCAGGTATCAACAAGCTTTCCGGAAGGATTACATTTTCCGACAAGAATATTCGCCGCGGCAAGCGCGCCTTCCATTCCGCCCTGCCAGATCATAACCGCCGAGGATATCTTGGGGTTGCTTGCGAACCAAGAGGTATCTATCATCGCTCCAACGTTAAGAAGAACGATTACACGCTCGAAATTATTCGACACGGTCTCCACCATAGCCATTTCTTCCTTACTTAAATTGAAATAGCAATCGGTACCGTCGTTTCGTCTGTCCGAGCCCTCACCCGAATATCTGCAAATGGTTATAATAGCGGTGTCGGTATATTTTTTAGCGCCGAGAAGCAATTTTTCGGGGATCTCGGGCTCGCCGAGCATTCCGTTCCTTCCGCCATTCTTATAAGCCTCTTCCACGTAAGCTTTATAATAAAGCGAAAGCTCGTCAAAAACTGACACGCTCTCCTGCATTTTCATCGCATCGTATATATTGAGCGTATACTCGGAGTGAACATCTCCGCTTCCTCCGCCAACCTTAACGTAATCTATCTGCGCCTTGCCGAATATCGCCACGTTTGTATTTTTACTCAAAGGAAGAACGTTGTTCTCGTTCTTCAAGAGAACCGTTCCCTCCTCTGCCGCCATTCGTGATAAATCAATATGAGCGCGGCAGCCTGTAATTTTAGTGTTATTTTCGCCTAAAGGCAATACGGGCTGATACTTTATTCTCGCCCACCTTTCCATGTTTGCCATAGTAATTTCCTCCCTGGTGATTCCACCGACTTTGATTTTATCAAATAGTGAAGCAAAAGTCAATACATATTCACTCTTTTGCAGCGCGTTTTTTCAACTTTCTCAAACAACTGCAAATAACTGCTAACAATATTTTTGTTGACACGTAGAATAATATATGATATAATGTCTGAGATAACGCCGAACAATTAAAGATTCGGTAAAATCAATACATTAATTGAGCATAAAGAATTCTGTCGAGGATATAAAATGAAAAAAATACTGTTTACCGCGCTTACGTTAGTCTTGGTTTTGTCCCTCGGCTCCTGCGCCGCTCTTAAGGGCATATTCAACAAAAACGATAACACAAACGACGATAGCGAAAATGCCGATGCCACCAAGCCCGGCAGCAATTTTAAAATGATTGCAAGGGTGACGGAGATTGCCGAACGAATTTCGATAGACGTTATCGAAAGCGAATACACATCGGGTATACACTGGGTAATAACCGCAAACGCCACCGAATACTTTGATAAGGAAGGAAACGCCATTTCCCGCTCGGACATCAAGGTCGGTGACACCGTCGAAATTCTTTACAGCGGCCAGGTAATGATGAGCTATCCGCCACAGATAGTCGCCGCAAGAATAACAGTTAAATAAATTAAGGATAATAACAAACTCCGCGCAAAAGCTTTAAATCAAGCCTTGTGCGGAGTTTTTGTTTGTGAGTTGTAGTTTTGTAAGACAAATTGATTAGATAGGAGTTAAAACCCGAGCGGCAAACTCGTACGGGAATTTGCTCCTCCTTGCGAGGCTTCCGACACGGAAGCGATCAAGCTTACAAACTATGACTACGTCAAAGGTCTTTTTCGCGCTATCGCGTATCATACGCTAAAACTCGGGGCAGTTGTCGGTTTTCGCAGAATATGCCCTATCTATGTAATGCCCAACTATCGTGGTGCCATTCTTCTCGGCAAAAGCAGTGTTCTCGCGAATCTGCCCCTCGATAGATTCCTCACGCTGATTATCCGAGGAATACCGAGCGTAAATTACACCTGTCATACTCCGAGCACCTGCTTTCTCATTTCCATTGGTGTAAAACCGCAATTTGCCCATTTTCTCGTATTGTTCGAAAGCTCGC
>SVUD01000025.1 GCA_015063445.1 Oscillospiraceae bacterium | reverse complement strand
TTCTTACCGAAAAGGAAGGCGGCCGTTCTAAGCCCTTCTTCTCCGGTTACAGACCTCAGTTCTACTTCAGAACTACCGACGTTACCGGTATCATCAACCTTCCCGAGGATGTTGAGATGTGCCGTCCCGGCGATAACGTTAATATGAACGTTGAGCTCATCACTCCTATCGCTTGCGAGAAGGGTCTTCGTTTCGCTATCCGTGAGGGTGGTAGAACCGTTGGTTCGGGCGTTGTTGGCGAAATCCTTGCTTAATTTAAGTTTAACGCTTAACTAAAGTTTAGATTTTGGAGATGCTCTTGTTTGACTTGAGCATCTCCAATTTTAATATTGTTTTTTGCATATGTAATTCATATATCTTACAGTCATATCATATAATATAATAATTATAAATAATAAATTTTCTTTGGGGAATGGTGTAATTCCATACCGGCAGTAAAGTCTGCGAAGAAGAAAAACGCTTTTATTTTGTTACTATGTATTGATGTTTTTTGCGATAAATATAAACAAAAGTTTGTAAAAAATGTTTTTTCTTCCCGAAAAGGTGAAATTCCTTTACCGACGGTATAGTCCGGATGATAAAAGAATATTTGTTTAAAGGACTTTGCCTTGTTTATGCGTAGCATAAAAACGAGTCCGTTTAAATACTTTCTTTCCTCAAAACACGTCGTGTTTTGAGTTTTTTTCTTTTCCCAAGACGGAGAAAACGTATGAATAAAAATAATACCAAATCGTTTGATACCAGAAAGCTTGTTGGTATCGCTATGTTTGCCGCGCTTGCTTACGGAGTGACCTTTGTTTTCAGAATCCCCGTCGCGTTTTTGACATTCGACGCAAAGGACACCTTGATAATCATTGCGGCGCTTATGTACGGTCCTATATCGGGCTTGATCATCTCTCTTATTGCCGCTTTGCTCGAGTTGATAACTATCAGCGGTACGGGTGTGTACGGCTTTATAATGAATTTTGCATCATCTGCCGCATTCAGCGCAACTGCGGCTTTAATATATAAATATAAAAGAAACGCGGCAGGCGCTATAATTTCGTTCTATGCCGCCAGCATAACCATGGTAAGCGTTATGATGTGTCTCAATATATTTGTAACGCCGTATTATATGGGTGTGCCTCGCGGTATGGTAATTGATTTGATACCCACCCTGTTTCTTCCTTTTAATCTTGCCAAGGCTCTTCTCAACAGCGCGTTCGCAATGATGCTTTATAAGCCTGTTACAGTTGCGATGCGTCGCGCGGGACTACTTAAAGGGCAGGGAAAAATGCAAATCAATCGCTCTTTCGCGACTGTTTATATAACGGCAGCCGTAACTCTCGCCGTTTCCGTTGTTATGTTCATTGTCTTAACCAAATAAGGTATAATTATTTTATTTAATAAAACCAAACGGTTTTTATAAAATATATTCCACTTTTCATTAAGAATACTAATCAATAAAATAAATCGGTTGCTTTAAAGGTATAAAAGAGGACCTGAACGTGTTGATACGTTTAGGTCCTCTTTTTGTAAATAAATATTTCTATTTGAAGGCTTTTTGATTACCAAACCTTACAAACCTCAAGAGTTATAGCTGCTCCGTTTTTTGCTGCGATAGGCAAAAATTCCATATAGTCCATCGAACTGCCCTCATCAGCCGAATCCGAAACGGCTCTGATAATGGCAAATGCCGTCTTGTTAACGTAAGCAACCTGAGCTATAGCCGCGCCTTCCATTTCGCAAACGGAGGCGGAAAATTCATTCACTATGCGTTCCTTTTGCTCCTTAGTCGAAACAAATACGTCGCCCGAAGCAACCGTTCCTATATGGTTAACGATACCAAGCTTTTTAGCGGCGTCGGTAGCAAGACCAACGGCCCTTTTATCAGCCTCAAAATAAACTACGTTTATGCCGGAAATAAGACCCTTCGGATCGCCTAATGGCGAGGTATCAATATCGTGCTGTACAAGCTTGTCAGCTACGAGTATATCAGTAACAGAGATGCCTTTTCTAAGAGCTCCGCCAACCCCCGTGTTAATGATAAGCTCAGGAGAATAGCGTATTATCATAGCCTCTGCGGTAAGAGCCGCAAAAACCTTTCCAACGCCGCATTTTGCTATAACAACAGCCTTGCCTTCGAGTATACCGGTGTGAAAAACAATCCCTCCGACCGTCTCTGTCTCGTGTGAGCCGAGCTTTGAAATAAGCTCCTTTACCTCTTCCTCGAGCGCGCCGATTATTCCAATTTTGCACTTTTCCATTAAATCTCTCCTTATTCGGTTGGGTATTTAAATTTCACCGTATTTGTCTTAAGAGCGTCAAGATAAATGCGGCATTCTTCTTTGGCGGCGTCGAGGTCGAGATTTTGGTAGTTTCCGCATTCCTTTCTCACCTTGCCAAATATCTCGCCGCTGTGGTTTATTATCTTTTCAAGAGTTTCACAAACCACGTTGAATACCGTATCGTTATCCGAATTCCTTACAAGCAGGTAAAAGCCCGTCTGGCAGCCCATAGGTCCAAAATAAATGACGTTATCCTTGATGCTGCTGTTTCTCACGTATGTTGCGAACATATGCTCCACCGAGTGCATAGTGAGATTATTCATATATGAGTCGTTGTTGGGCTTGCGCGTACGCAAGTCGTATGTGGTTATGTCGCCGTCGATTCTTGACACGTAAATTCCCGGAACAATAAAATCGTGGTCAACCGAGAATGAGGCTATTTTGTTTATTTTATCCATAGTACACCTGTTGAAAATTTTAAATAAGACCGGCTCAAATAAAATGCGCCGGTCTTTTATTTGCTTGATAGTTATAAGCTCGTTTTCACTTCAATACGCTGCTAAAAAACACGGCGAATGAAAGTGAACTTCGGCAAAACGTGTAAACGTTTATCAGAATTCGAGTCTTTCTTCGATATAAGCCTTAACCTCGGAGATAGGAATTCTTACCTGCTCCATAGTATCTCTGTCACGAACAGTCACGCAGCCGTCATTTTCGGATTCGAAGTCGTAAGTGATACAGAAGGGAGTACCGATCTCGTCCTCTCGGCGATATCTCTTACCGATAGAGCCCGTCTCATCGAAATCAACCGCAAAGTACTTAGCGAGAGAGTCATAAAGCTCAAGCGCCTTGTCGGAGAGCTTTTTCGAGAGAGGAAGAATTGCCGCCTTGTAAGGAGCAAGAGCGGGATGAAGATGAAGAACAACTCTCATATCATTCTCACCAATAGTCTCTTCGTCGTAAGCGTCAACGAGGAATGCAAGAGCAACTCTGTCTGCGCCAAGAGAGGGTTCGATAACGTAGGGAATGTATCTTTCGTTTGTTTCGGGATCAAAGTACGTCATATCCTTGCCCGAGAACTTCTCGTGCTGACCGAGGTCGTAATCTGTTCTGTCGGCAACGCCCCAAAGCTCGCCCCAACCGAACGGGAAGAGGAATTCGAAGTCGGTAGTAGCCTTAGAATAGAAGCAAAGCTCGTCGGGATCGTGATCGCGGAGTCTGAGGTTTTCTTCTCTCATACCAAGATTGAGAAGGAATTTATGGCAGTAGTCCTTCCAGTATGCGAACCACTCGAGGTCGGTACCGGGCTTGCAGAAGAACTCAAGCTCCATCTGCTCGAACTCGCGTGTTCTGAAGGTGAAGTTACCGGGAGTAATCTCGTTACGGAAGGATTTACCGATCTGAGCTACACCGAAGGGAAGCTTCTTTCTCGTAGATCTCTGGGTTGCGGGGAAGTTTACGAAAATACCCTGAGCGGTCTCGGGACGAAGATAAACGGTATTTGTAGAATCCTCAGTAACGCCGATGAACGTCTTGAACATAAGATTGAACTTCTTTATGTCAGCAAAATCCTTGCCGCCGCAAATGGGACAAGCGATATCCTTTTCCTTGATATAAGCTGCCATTTGCTCAAACGTCCAGCCGGCAGGGTTGTCATCCGTACCGTGTTCGAAGGCGTAGTCCTCAATCAGCTTGTCCGCTCTGTGACGCGCCTTGCAGCCCTTGCAGTCCATAAGAGGATCTGAGAAACCGCCAACGTGACCGGAAGCAACCCAAGCCTGAGGGTTCATGATAATAGCGCTGTCAAGACCTACGTTATAGCGTGATTCCTGAACGAATTTCTTCCACCAAGCGCGCTTAACGTTGTTCTTGAACTCAACTCCGAGAGGTCCGTAGTCCCAGGAGTTAGCAAGTCCGCCGTAGATCTCTGAACCGGGGAAAATAAAGCCTCTGGTTTTGCAAAGAGCTACAACTTTGTCCATTGTCTTTTCAGTGTTTTTCATAGATTTATCTCCATATTGTAAATTATTATTAACATTTATATGAGTTTTCCAAATATTATTCCGTTTTCAACCTTCGTTGGAATAACGGATTTTTGCGCACCGTGTAAGTCGTCGTTGGATTCAACGATTATTTCCGCAAAGTTGGATGCGTGTCCGTACCAGCCGTCCTTACGTCTCTCTTCAAAAATACAGCTGAGAGCCTTTCCGTCCTTTACCATATCCGAAAGCACCTCGTCTCTCACCGCTTTTACTACCTTAATAAGAGTATCGCTTCGGCTTCTCTTTATGTCCTCGCTTATCTGGTTGGGATATGACTCGGCAGGTGTGTTTTTCCTTTTTGAATATGCAAAAACGTGCGCATCGAGAAATCTTGCTTCCTTAACGAAGCTGACCGTATCGAGAAAATCCTCTTCGCTCTCCCCGGGAAAACCAACCATAACGTCAGTCGTGAACGTTGCGTTGGGAATAGCCGCGCGTATCCTTTTTATATTTTCGAGAGCCATTGCTCTTGAATATCTTCTCTTCATTCCACGCAAAACGTTATCCGATCCGCTTTGAATTGATAGATGAAAATGCGGAGCGAGTATCTTTAAGTCCTTTACCGTGTCGACAAAATCCGCTCCGACCAGCTCCGGAGCTAACGAACCGAGCCTTATGAGACGCGCGCTTTTTCTTTCGTCGAGCTCTGCGATAAGATCCTTAAGCCTGTACCCGTTGCTGAAATCAACGCCGTACGAGCCTGTTTCTATTCCGGTAAGAACGATCTCGGTAACGCCGCTTTTAGAAAGGGCTTCTATCTCGGAAATTACGTCCTCACGCGCTTTTGAGCGTACGTTGCCTCTTGCTGAGGGAATGGCGCAGTAGGTACACTTTGATTCGCAACCGTCCTCGATTTTGACGTACACACGGGTGCGAGGACCGCGTGTTATAGTCATTTTCTCAAATGGTTCTGAGCTTATGTCTGTAACTTCTTTTATTTTAGTTTCTCCCGAAAAAAGCCTTTCCGCAATGTCGGGTACTTTCATTTTTCCAAAAGAGCCGATGACCGCGTCGACGCCGTCAATACTAAGCACCTCTTCGGGCGAACGCTGAGTATAGCAGCCACAAACGATAATTTTAGCGTCGGGATTTTTCTTCTTTGCCCTGCGTATCATTTGTCGGGATTTTCTGTCCGCCTCGGCGGTAACCGTGCAGGTGTTTATAACGTAAACGTCGTTTTTCTCTGAAAAATCAGACAGCGCGTATCCGCGTCTTTCAAACTCCTCGGCTATTGCTTCGGTTTCGTATTGCGATACCTTGCAGCCGAGTGTATAAAAGCCAACGCTTATCACTTTGAATATACCTCGGGTTTAAGAACTCCTACAAATGGCAGCGCTCTGTATTTTTCGGCGTAATCAAGTCCGTATCCTATGACGAATTCGTCGGGAATTTCAACTCCGCGGTAATCAGGCGTAAAATCGACCTTTCTGCGCGTGGGCTTATCGAGAAGCGTACAGGTTCTAACGCTCTTTGCACCCTTGAGCTTAAGATATTTTGTGAGATGAGAAAGCGTAATTCCGCTATCCACGATATCTTCTATTATAAGCAGATCGCACTTGTCGATATCGGGACGAATGAGGTCGAGAGCTATATGTATCTGCCCCGTGGATTCCGTACCTTTGCCGTAAGAGGAGACCTTCATGCAGTCTATCTCCACAGGAACCTTGATTTTTTTCATAAGATCGCCCATAAAAACTATGGAGCCCTTGAGTATACAAAGAAGCACAAGATTGCTATCGGGATCGGCGTAATCCTTATCTATCTCTGCTGCTATACGAGTAACTATAGCGTCGATTTCAGCTTCGCTTACCAAAATTTCAGCAACGTCTTCTAAAATATTTTTCATGTGCGTACCCCCATAATTTTATTTATATATTTTAGCACAAAGGAAGGATAAAGTCAATACTTGTCCGTAATATATTTAAAAGATATCACGCAGCGCGCTGATGCTGACAAAAGCGAGAACTTTATAAATGAAGCTTGAAAGAGGAGCGATTTTAAAAAAACTTGTAAAAAACGCTTGAAATATAGACTTTTTGAAAATAGTGTGATAAAATATATGGGAATGAAAATCGGGAGGGATTTTTAAGTGCCAAGCATAATAGAAATCACGGATTTTAATGCGCCTGAGCTCGACGTTTACGTAAGGCTTACGGGTGCTCAGCTCAGAAATAAGCTCGAGCCGGAAAAGGGAATATTTATAGCAGAGAGCCCTACGGTTATTGAAGTCGCGTTAGCTTCGGGCTGCGAGCCGCTATCGCTGCTTACAGACGAAAGACTCATAGAAACTCTCGGACCTGTTTTTGAAAAGGTTGGAGACGTACCGATTTACGTAGCGAAGAAGGATGTTTTGCGTGAATTAACAGGTTTTGAATTGACACGTGGTGCGCTTTGCGCTATGAAAAGACCCGTACTTCCGAGCGTAGATGAGGTTTGTAAAAATGCGAAACGAATAGCAGTTCTTGAGGGAATAACAGACTCTACGAACATTGGAGCGGCGTTTCGCTCCGCGGCTGCTCTTGGCATAGATGCCGTTCTTGTAACTCCTACCTGCTGCGATCCGCTTTGCAGAAGAGCAATAAGAGTGAGTATGGGTACTGTGTTTCAGGTTCCGTTTGCTAAAATTGGAGAAAGCCACACCGATTGGCCTGAGCCCGAAATAAAAAAGCTTCACGAAATGGGATTTAAAACATGCGCTATGGCACTCACGGATAATTCTCTAAGCATCAATGATAAACGCTTAAAATGTGAAGAAAAGTTAGCAATTATACTCGGAACAGAGGGTACCGGACTCTTAAAACGCACCATTGAACTCTGCGATTATACGGTAAAAATCCCGATGTATCATAACGTTGATTCGCTCAACGTCGCAGCGGCAAGCGCCGTTGCCTTCTATGCGTTATCAAAGGCTTCCGAGGATTGACGGGCGGCCTTGGACGAACTAAAACAAAACACGATAAGCCTCTTTTGCTGTTATGAATTTTGCGTGAAACAAAAGGTTCAACGTCCTCACGCGCTACGTGTAATCGGTAATAAAAATAAAAGTTAGATAAAAAAACAAAAAAAGCCTTGACAAATCACAAAAAATATTATATAATGTATTCTGCTTTCGTATGGTCGTAATGAATCTGCGAATAAGACGTTAGTAAATTCACAAGGAGGTGCAGTTCAATGAAGAGAACATATCAGCCTAAGAAAAGACAGAGAAACAAAGAACACGGTTTCAGAAAAAGAATGGCTACAGCAAACGGTAGAAAAGTTCTTAAGAGAAGACGCGCCAAGGGTAGAGCACGTCTCACCTATTAATCGGTCACGTGGTTGAGTGACATACAAAATCTCCGATAAGTAGCGCCATGCGGTGCATTATCGGGGTTTTTGTTTAAGGGAGAATTTTATGAAATTCAGAGCAATCAAAGAAAATCATCTGTTTGGAAAGGCATACGCCAAGGGCAAAAGAGCGGTGACGTCGGCTCTCGTTGTTTACGTATTGCCTGATTACGCAGCGAAACGACTTCAGATGAGCGACACGAGAAAGCAGATGAAGAACCGTTACGGAATAACGGTATCAACTAAGTTAGGCGGTGCAGTTACGAGAAGCCGATGCCGCAGGATCATCAGAGAAGCGTTGCAATCTGTTGAGAAGCGGGCAAAGCTAAGACAGGGCTTTCTCATCGTTATTGCAGCAAGGAGCGCTGCGCCGAACCTAAAAAGCTATGAAATTGAGAAATATCTCGATGAAGCGTTTTTGAAGCTTGGAATGTACGGAAAATGAAATATTTGATGATAGGACTCATTAAGCTTTATAAAAAGCTTATTTCACCGATAAAACCGCAGTGCTGCAGATTCACGCCCTCATGCTCCTCTTATGCCCTTGAGGCGTTCACAAAGAGAGGTTTTTTTGCGGGGATGATACTGACGGTCTGGAGAGTTTTACGCTGCAATCCGTTTTGCAAGGGCGGTTATGACCCCGTTCCCGAAAAGGGATTCAGAAGGGTGAAATTAACCCCGTCTGACAATGACGACGTACAAGCGGAAAACGAAAATGAAAATGAAAAGGAAAATTGAAGTTAAATGTTAGATTGGCTTTATATTGCGCTTGGAAAAATGCTTAGCTTCTTGAGCTTTGGCGGAAGCTATGCAATAGGACTTTTGTTCTATGCGCTCATATTTAAACTCGTATTCGTATTTTTTGCTATAAAGCAGCAAAAGAACCAAATAAAAATGGCAAAGCTTACGCCTAAGATCGAGCTTATCCGCGCTAAGTACCGCGGAAGAAACGATCAGGTTACGATGCGTAAGCAGCAGGAAGAGATAATGAAGCTTCAGCAGGAGGAGGGATATAGCCCTCTTGCGGGATGCCTTCCTCTTCTTATTCAGATGCCCATAATCATATTCCTTTATAACGTTATAAGAAAACCTCTTTCTTATATTGCGGGTGTAAGCGGTGACGTTGTTAAGTTCTTCGCTGAACGCTGGAATATAGGAGTGGATAACGAAATTGCTATTGCCGGCAGAATAAAGAATATGATGACAACCGATCCCGCTGCGGTAGTAGAGGCTGGTAAGACTCTCAATTTAAGCGGAAACGATATCAACTCGCTTGTTGAGTCAATACCCGATTTTAATCTCTTCGGACTTGACCTTGCGGCAACGCCTAAGATCGCAAGCTGGCTTGTAATCATACCTATTTTTGTTGCGGTATTCCAGTGGCTTTCTATGTTCGTTATGCGTAAGGTAAATACCAACCCCATGCAAGCCGCGCAGGATGAGCAGGCTCAGATGTCCATGAAGATTATGGACCTCGTTATGCCTCTTATGACGCTCTTCTTTGCATTCAATCTTCCCGCGGTTATGGGACTTTACTGGATATACCAGTCTATATTCGGAATGATCCAGAGCGTTATTATTGCTAAGGTTATGCCCGTTCCGAAGTTTACTCCCGAGGAGCTTAAGGCTATAGAGAAGGCTCGCCGTCAGCAGCAGAAGGCGCAGAAGGAGATTATAAAGACTCAGCCCAAGTACAAATCTCTTCATTATATTGATGAGGACGATTACGATGAGCTTCCCGACGTAAAAAAGACGAACACAAGCGTTAAGAAAGAAAATAAACCGGCAGCATCGGACAAACCGGAAATTAAGGACTAAAACGACAGAAAGGCTTTTATACAATGTTAAAGGAAATAATTGCAACAGGCAAGGACATAAATATTGCTAAGGAAAACGCGAGAGCAGCTCTTGGAGCAGGTCCTCTTGACGACGTAAATTTTGAAATAATCGATCTCGGAAGCCGTGGATTTCTCGGATTTATGGCAAAGCCCGCAAAGGTTAAGGCTACTATCGAGATTCCCGACGTTCACGAGCCCCGTCCGAGAAAAGAGCGCCCCGTACGTGAAAAGACCGAGAGTGAGGCAAAGGCTCAGGGCGAAGTAAAGGAAAAGAAAAACAACAACGCAAAGAAGAATAATAACAATAAAAAGAACGAAAACAAGAAGAACGCAAAGAGCGAGGCTCCTAAGTCCGAGGTAGTTCCCGAGACCGAGCTTAAAATGGAGCGTCGTGAGGTTAAGGACGGCGAGGATATGTCTTACGAGTTCGTAAAGACCGTTATCGCTGATATCGGACTTAACGCATCAGCAGAGCTTTACGCTTGCGAGGACGGAACGAGAAGAATTACCATTGTCGGCGAGGATGCGTCTACTCTTATCGGTCACCACGGTGATACGCTTGACGCTCTCCAGTATCTCGCAAACCTTGCGTCCGCGAGAAAGAACGTAAACGGTGAGCGTGACAAGAGCCGTGTTACTCTTGATATCGAGGGATACCGCGCTAAGAGAGAGGAAACTCTCCGTGCGCTTGCTCGCCGCATGGCTCAGAAGGCTCTTCGCAACAGAAGAAGCGTTATGCTCGAGCCCATGACTCCTTATGAGAGAAGAATCATTCACTCGGAGATTCAGGGAATTGAGGGCGTTTCCACCAATTCCGTAGGCTCCGATAGCAACAGAAAGATAGTTATTTTCCTTACCGATAAGAAGCCTCAGGGCATTTTCGAAGAGGATAGGGCAGAAAAGGCTGTTGAAAATACCGATATGGCAGAGGAAATCGCTTCCGCAGAAGAAGCTGCTGCTGAAGCGGTAGAGAACAGCGAAAACTGATAATATGCTATTTGACAGAACAATTGCAGCAATTTCAACCCCACCCGGAAAGGGTGGGGTTGCGGTTATAAGGATATCGGGTAAGGAAGCGCTTTCGGTTGCGGCAAAAATATTCTTGCCGAAGGGTAAACGTACCGTAGAAGCTATTGTACCGAGAATGCAGATATACGGAAGTATTCTTCATATGGGCGAGGAGATAGACGATGGACTTATAACTTATTTCCCCGCGCCGAATTCTTACACGGGTGAGGATGTCATAGAGATAAGTTGCCACGGCGGTGTGCTTATAACCTCGAAAGTCCTTGAGAGTGCGTATATAGCGGGCGCTTTTCCCGCCGAGCGCGGTGAGTTTACCAAAAGAGCGTTCGTTAACGGTAAGCTTTCTCTTACGGAAGCAGAGTCGGTTGCTATGCTTCTTGAAGCGGGGAGCGAGGCTCAGATAAAGCTTTCACGCTCGTCGTCAAGGTCTAAGCTTAAAGCCGCTATTCAAGGCATAAGAGAAAGACTCGTTTCGCTTCTATCATCGGCATTCGCGAGAATAGACTATCCGGACGAGGATCTTGGCGATTTCAGTGATAGTGAAATGCTTAAAATGATAGACGCGTTAAGAGAAGAAGTCAAATATCTTGCGCAAACCTATAAAACAGGAAGGGCGGTAAGCGACGGAGTAAGCACCGTAATTTGCGGAAAGCCCAACGTTGGAAAAAGCACGCTTTATAATTTGCTTGTGGGCGAAAACGCCGCGATAGTTACCGATATTCCCGGCACAACGCGAGACGTTCTTGAGAAAAAAGTTCCGCTTGGCGACGTAATGCTCAAGCTTTACGATACTGCGGGAATAAGAGGTGAAGGCGCTGATGCCGTAGAGAATATCGGCATTTCCCGTTCGCGTGAAAAAATCGATACGGCTGACCTCGTTTTTGCGCTTTTTGACTCAACAAGGGCGCTTGATGCCGAGGACAAGGAAATCATAGATTACTTGAAAGATAAGAGCTGCGAAAGGATAGCGCTCATAACCAAATGTGATGATATTACCTCATCAAAGCACCTCGAAGAGCTTTTGAACGAGGGATTTGCAAATATTATCGAAATTTCAAGCGAGACTAAAGCAAAAGAAACGCTTGATGTTATAACGCGTAAAGTCATGGAGCTGTTTACGGATGAAAAAATCAAGATAGGCGAGGATGCCGTTATTTCCTCCGCAAGACAGAATGCCGCGCTCGTAAAGGCGTTGTCTTTCCTTGATACAGCTGCCGAGGCGCTCAGAATGGGACTTCCTCAGGATGCGGTCAGCTCAGACGTTGAGCTTGCTCTCGGAGCGATAGGCGAGCTTGACGGAAAAGAGGTAACCGAGGAGGTCGTATCCGATATATTTGCTAATTTCTGCGTTGGCAAATGATATTCGTATTTCTTGAATGAAACTGTAAATATAATGGACAACTCGGTGGTTAACGGTGTACCGTGTTAAGATTTAGTTCTTTATTACCGATATATCGTGTCAAGCTTTACTTCTTAATTATGAGCGTACCAATGTCGGCAATCTCACCGGTAAGACTTAATCCGAGCGCCATTGCTATAAGAATAACCGCGCCTATACCAAAAATTCTTTTCAAAATATAACCTCCGTTTTTTTAGTTTATTGTATCTGCTTTTTTCACAAAAATACTCGTAAAGGAAAAAATATGGAAAGTAAAAGATTTTCTAAGAACGATAGCGGCTTTATATGCGAGAACTGCAAAAAAGAGGTTCTTCCGCTTGGCTATACCTCACGTAATCACTGTCCCTTCTGCCTCTGCTCGCTTCACGTAGATATAAATCCCGGTGACAGAGCAAATAACTGCCGAGGCATATTAAGACCTGCGGGCGCCGAGCCGGACAGTAAAAAGGGCTACGTTATAATTCATAAATGTGAAAAATGCGGGACGGTAGTCAGAAACAAAGCGGCTCATGAAGCCAAGGTGCAGCCTGATGACCTTGATTTGATAATAAAGCTTACAGCTTATCATTAATAAAATAACAAAAAAGTCTTATAAATCACGCGCCGTTCGGTATGTGACTTATAAGACTTTTTTTATTGTGACTAAGAAAAAACACAGAGCAAACGATAATGATATAACTTGCATTATTGATAAAAAAGTAAATAATTGTTTTCAAAAACCACTATTTTTCTTCATTATCTATTTCGAGCCAAAATTCTTCGAGATATTCCTTAAGGGATTTTGCGTCCTCGAAAAAGCTCATACCCTGCCAAATCTTAGGAGCGGATTTTTTATAAAGAGGGTCACGAAATCTGTCATCTATAAGCACGATAACTCCTCGGTCGCCTTCCGTCCTTATAACTCTTCCCGCAGCCTGAAGAACTCTGTTCATACCGGGATAAAGATAAGCGAATTCTTTTCCCGAATCAAGCTTTTCTTGATAATATTCCGCAATAGCCTCACGCTCATACGATAGGGAAGGCATACCTATACCTACAATTATGGCGCCGATAAGCTTGTCGCCTACCAGGTCAATTCCCTCGGAGTATATACCGCCCATAACGCAAAACGCCGCGAGATACGTACCGTCGGTTTTTGAGAATTCGTCAAGGAATGAGTCCTTTTCCGCCTTTGTCATATTAGGCTTTTGCGATATGATTTTTATTTTGGGATACTTTTTCTTGAACGCGTTCGCCAGCGCCTCGGAATAGGCAAACGACGGAGAGAAAATCATATAATTTCCCCGTCTTGCCGAGAGCGTTGCCGCAATAACTCTGCATACGGCTAACATCGAATCCTCACGCTCCGAGTACCGTGTGGTGATCTTGTCCATAACCGCGACCGCAAGCTGCTCTTTTACGAACGGAGAGTCAATTTCAAGCATCTCCGATGAATTATCTCCGCCGAGAAGAGTGCGGTAATAACCGAGAGGCGTGAGCGTTCCCGAGAAGAACACGGCTGATTTTCCGCAGTTAAGACACCTGTCTATAACTCTGCCGGTATCAATACAATAAATTTTTGCCCGAAGCTTGTCGCCGTCGAGGAAAACGAGAATTTCAAATCCTGTATCGAAGCGTAATACGGCTTCGTTGAACTTTTTTATTTTGTAGAGGTATTCTCGAATATAGGATATTCTTGCGTCCTTTTCATCATCCTTAGCGGAAAATGAAGCGTATAGCTCATCTTCGGCTATTGCCGTGAGCTTTCCGAAAATTTCATAAAATTCCCCCGGCAAATTTGATGAATGGTACGCCCCGTGTAAGATCCCGTCCTTATCACGTATCAACTCGTCGCGCAAAAGGGGGAGAAGAGTTTCTTCAAAAAGCGTTCTCGCTTTAAGTGAAGCGGCTTTAAGAAGAGAAAGGTCCCCGAGAAGCTCTGTGTCGCTGATATCATCCGCGGTTATTTCCGCACTGTACATTTCTCTCGCTCGCTCGGCAAGGTTGTGCGCCTCGTCAACTAAAAATGCGTAAGAGCTATACCGTGTGAAGAATCGTCTTATGTATACTTGAGGATCAAAAAGATAGTTGAAATCACATATAACGATATCGCAAAGCTCGGCATAGGTGAGCGAAAGCTCATAAGGGCAAACTGTGAATTCTGCCGCGATTCTCGATACGTCATCGGGTGTAACGCACGGAATACCCATATCAAACAGCTTCATAGCCGCTTCTGCGACTTTTCCCGAGAAGCAAGCGGGGCAAAGCTTTTTGCTTTCTCTGCAAACACTTCCTCTTTTGCAAAGCTTCTCTTTGGCTATGAGTATAATTGAACGCGCCCTAACACCTGCTTTTGTAAACAATTCTATACATTCTTTGGCTGCAATTGCCGTTGTTTGCTTAGGAGTAAGATAAAAAACCTTATCGCATTTTTTATTTCCGAGAGCTCTTAAAGCGGGGAAAATGGTAGAAACGGTTTTGCCCGTTCCCGTGGGCGCCGCGGCATAGAGACGTCCGCCCTTCGCCATGGCTCTGTAAGCGGCTCTTATAAATTCGTCCTGACCGTCTCTTGCTTTGCCATAGGGAAATCTTACGCCTTTCATCGTTGGCAGCCTTTCGGTAACTCGCTCTATCTCGGCTCGCGCCGTCTCGGTGAGCGCCTCAGCGCATTTGTCAAAAAAGGCGTATAGTTTGGCGCGCGTGACAGTCTCCTCCACGGTTGAGGTTTCTAAACTTTCCTCGGAGAAGTATACCGTTTTTATGATTAAGATTTCCTCCGCGCTGCCGCCCTTTGATAGCGCCATAGCGCCGAGCATAAAGGCTTCTCCGCGAGCCTGCTTTTCGCTTTCACGCCTCTTTGCCTCTCGCATCGTAGGAGTTGTGAAAAGCACTGTTAAAACATTGTTTTCAAAAGAAAGCGCTTCTCCTTCAATTCTGAAATTGTAGCCCGAAAGCTCTAATTCACGCGAGAGCTTCACGATGCTTTCCTTTGAATACCCTTCGGGAAGACGCATTGCGGAAAAACGAGGTTCGTCTTCGTCAAAAACGGTGTTTGTGCTTATTCCCCGTCTTGCCGTTGAAACCGCTTCCTTTACGTCAAGAATCAAGAGCTTTTTTTCTTCGTCGTATATCAAAACGCGCGTCCTCCTTCCTAAGAAATTCTTCGTATATTTTACCACAATACTCGCTCTGTGTCAAGCAAAACTGTGAATGCGAAGAGTCGAGAAACAAGGATTTTAGCAATATTCACCAAAAACCATGCGTAATTTTGTAAAGTCTCGTTAATTGACAACGCCTCTTTTTTCTTGTATACTATATGTGTGTTATTATATATATCGCGTAAATATTATTACGCGGTGGCAAAAAACAAAAAGGAGAATTTCAAATGAAAAAACTCACCAAAATCAGTTTACTCATTCTCGCTTTTGCTCTTCTTTGCGCAGGCATTGTGATGTCTGTCAGCGGAGCGGAGGAAAACAGCGGCTTGGTAAGCTACGTTGATGCAGAAGGAAACAAGCAAGAGGGTACGCTTGCGGTTGCATGGGAAAATGCGGCTGACGCTACCGAGATTACTCTTCTTGGTAACTGTGTGATGGAGGAGAAGCTTATTCTCAGCGGTAAAAATCTCACGGTTAACATTGGAAGTTATACTCTTACTTCAACCGATATCAGCGCTTTCGAGCTCAAGGGCAATACGTCGCTCACCATCAAGGGAGAAGGAAGAATACTTCTTGACGGAATGCTTGCGACCTCTAACGCCGATGGCGTCACCTTCTCCATAGAAGGAACGCACGGCACGAAGGGAATTGATATAATCCATACGGGTTATGCGAATAACAGATTGGTATATACCGAATTCGGAGCATGGAGCTTCAAGAATATCGACGTTTATTCCGATGCTGTAGGTAAGCAGTGGCATTCATTCTTCGAAATGCGAAACGTTACTTCGGTAGACGTTGATTTCGTGTTTGATACCGTACGCTTCGAGTATGATACTCCTTACATGAGCCATCCCGGTCAGTTCGTGGTTAACGTTGCGGGAACGGGACATCTTCTTATCAAGAACAGCGCGTTCTTTACCGAGCATTCGGGAATTAAGTCCGGTGTGGCTGTTAACCCCAACGAAGAGGTTATCAGAATCGAAAACTCGCTTATCTCCTGTTCGACGAACAGAAGCTCTATAATCAACCAGTCCGAAGGTAACTTCTCTGCGAGAAACTACGTTATTCTCGGTATGAACGATAGCTTCAAGGGCTCTCCCAAGCAGATAATCAATATTTACGACTCCTTCCTTGAGTGTAACTACAGAGGTATCTGTTTCGAAAACGAGAGCGGTGAAATGAGCGAGAACGTAGCTAATATCTACAACACCACAATAAGAAACCTGAGCCTTAACGGAAACGATACCTCCGAGAATATCTCGAGAGCGATAATGCTCAGATTCTTCGGTGATAGCGCGGTAATATCCAGAAAAACCGCTTTAGCCGGCGCAACCGGCGGAAAGCAGCCCTTCTCCGTAGCGGAAGCGGGCTTCCGCACGAACGTTCACGGAATTATGACCTCGCTTAAGGACGGTGAGGGTATTAAGGTTATTGAGAACGTTATTGAGACCAAGGATGAGACTACCGGCGAGATTATAAAGACCGAAAATGAATACGTGTTCGCATGCGAAAGTAAGAAGTACGCGTGGGTATACGAGCCTGTAGGAAATCCCGATGCTCCTTACCTTCTCGTTGAAAGAACCTTCGCTGAGGACGGTACCGAAACCACCTTTGATAAGTATGCCACCGACTATAAGTTTGCGGGCTTTGAGACTTATCAGTTCAACAATATAGCGAAGACCTCGTACGACGAATATCTTATTTATAAAGACGGCTCCAAGACTTCCGGATGGACCGCGTACGAGCCGTTTGGAGACACTCAAGGTACAGGTAACTCCGGCAGCACAGCGGAAGCAAAAATGAAAAGCTTCCAGTGGGCTCAGCGCGGCGGATCCTACTTCATAGCGGGGGATGCTCAGAATAAGTATATGAGATACTGGGTTGGTGAAAGTGAAACGGGAACCGTTCAGCTTTCCGGAAGCGAATCTCCCTATTGGATAATGGGTGAAAGACAGGCATCAAGCGCCGATCAGTACGAATGTATTAGAACTAACGTGTTTGGCGAAAAGCGTAAGGCTGTAGCGGTAGTAGACGTAGATTTCGGAACTGATAACGGCATTTTCCCGAACTTCACTCTTCAGTTCACTTCAAGATATTCCGGAGTTAAGACCGGTGGATCTCAGTCATACGACATTAATGTTTCTCCTTCTGTATGGCTTGAGGTTACAGAGGGCGGCAAGGTCGTTAATAAGCTTGGAACTGAGGGAACGAATCTTACCGAGGTTCCCGAGGTTGAGTTTAACGGCGCTAATATGTGGAATCATATGTCGGTAGTATTCTATACCGATCCGATGTATGAAGGCGGTCTTGCTTACGTGTATCTCAACGGTGAGCTTATAGGAACTAACGCGTTCTACACCGGAAATAACGAAACGACCTATTTCCAGGGCTTGAGATTCAACATTCCAAAAGCTCAGATTTCAAACGGAACGCTTTGCATTGATAACGTATCTCTCCGTTGCTACGAGAATTATATGATTGACGGCGAGGCTGACGGATTTGATAAATCTCCCGAAAACTACATTATCAAAAATTCTCCCGGTACCTATATTGGCACGGCATTCGCTGCGGCAGGTAATACATACCGCGGCTCGAGTCTCGAGGAAATTCAGGCTAAGGCTAACGAGCTTGGAACCGTCGTAAGACTTCAGAAGGACTTCTACGGACCTGTTAAGACGAACGCTACCGTTCTCTCAAACGGTTACGAAATGAATCCTACCGCCGATTCTTACGCGGCAAACATAGTTTACGATGAAAACACAGGCAATACGATTTATCAGTTCAATGAGCTTTACAATGATTTAAAGGTAAATTATTATTGGTACGTAGGTGAATACGGAAATCTCGAGCAGATGAAGGATGAAGCCTACTATGTCAAGACCGAGGTTGCTCCCGGTCAGATTCCTACCTATACAGGCGATAGCATACCGAGCGTGAAGGACCTTGTAAACTACGTTAAAAAGGTTCATTGCGGTTGGCACAGCGCGGGTGATGACAGAATTGTAGATGAGCTTAAGCCCGTAACGCTTTCAATGGCGATCTCCCAGGCAGGAGCTCCCATCTATATGTATCCCTCTTATATTTACGAAAATCCAATTGCGTACACCAAGAATGCAAACGGAATGGTTGATATCGCGTGCAGTGAATACGAAGCATCCGAGCTTCTTGTATCACTCAACCCCGGCGAAACCTTTGTTCTTTGCCGCGATATTCAGTTTGCCGATGAATTCCTCGATAAGAGATTAGAGGCAGATGGAGAAATCTACGGCGGTAAGTACGATTACGACGGTGACGGAGTTCTCGAGCCCGTAAGAACCAGCGATTCGACCAAGAAGGAAGTATTCGATTATAGCGAAGCAGAGCTTACCGCTATGAGAGAAGCATCCGCGAAGATGGCTCTCGACCTTAACGGATATACGATCAAGGTCGGTCACGCAACCAAGAGAGGTACTCTTCTTGCCGTGGGCGAAAACGTAACTCTTTCTGTTTATTCATCTCAGCCCGGCGGTATGATCGAATCCGTTCAGGGTGTTGCGGGTAGTAATACCATGTACGGCTACAGAATTTTGGAAGTTTTCGGCGGCACCAATACCGGCGCCGGCTCCTTCAACAACTCTAACGCTCATCTTGTAGTGGGTACGGTTGAGGTAGACGGAAAGGTTATCCCCGGCTCTAATCTCACCCTTTACGGATGCCTTCTCATAGAGGGAAGAAGCGGTGACGATACCTGTTCTATAGAGGTAGATGGTATCCGCGCTATCAGACACAATAATTCTACCGATGCAGGTTCCAAGTACGCGTTCGCTACTTCCTATTACAGCGGAAGCATGACCGTTACCAATACGACCATAATCGCTCCCACGTCTACGTCGGTAATAAACCTCAAAGACTACGATAATACAGCGTTTAAGATGACTCCCGAGGTAAGATTCGAGAATTGCGTAATTCTTAATAAGGGTAACGCTAATATATTAGACCATACAGGCGATGACGAAAACGGTATATGTCTTACGCTTAAGAACATAATCACAAACGGTACCATTGAGACCGCTGTGAACAGAGGTAAGGTTCTTATCGACAGCGGTGTTATGGCTCAGGCAATACTTAAGAACGGACTCAACGTAGCATCGTACGCCGAGGGCGTTTCGCAGGCTAAATATAATCAGCCTATGAATCTTAACGGTGTTTCCGATACTGGAATAATAGATGTTTACGTTCCTTCGAAATCTAACGCTACCATTAATCCCACAGCGAGAAGATTCTTCTTCGTTGAGGCAGGAAAAGAGAGTCTTGTTCCCGAGGAAGCAAACGTGATAGTTCTTCCCGTACTTCCCGTGGCAACGGCGACCGCAAGTGACATCGTAAACGTAACGTTTATGGGACTTGACGGAAAGGGAACTACCGAGAGCTTTGTTAAGGGCGGACTTCCCACAGCTCCCGCTACAAGCGACTACAAGATTTCAGAATTCACAACTCTTGTTTTCAAGGGTGACTATGACAAGAAGATAACTTCAGTTGACACCGACGTTACCTTCTATCCCAACTATGACGTTGTAAACAAGATATCCGGCTTGAAGTCGAGCGTATCCTTCTACACGAGCTTTAACGTAAACGTTTACGTTCCTTACGAGTATAAGGCATACTTTGTCGGCGCGAGCGTTGGTGCTACGGCGCTTGAGATTAAGGACGTAACGGTAGACGGCGTTCAGTATATTATGTGCTCGATGCCCGTAACCCCCGATATGTTTGCGGAAAACGTTGAATTTGTATTGGAGTTTACCGAGGAATACGACGGTGTATCCTATAACGGAACTGCCGAGATAACTACAAGCGTTATGAGCTATGCGGTTACTATCCTTTCCGATAGCGCAAGCGTATACACCAATGCGGATAAGACTCTTGTTTACGCAGCTCTCGTTTACGCTAACGAGGTAATTACTTATACGGTTAAGGAAGCAAATGAAGAGGTTGAGGCTCTCGTTGAAGAGTACAAGGCATTCGCTACCGCGGATTCCGAGGATAAATATTCCGAGGCGTTTGATGAAACGAATCTCTCCGCGGCATTCCTTAAGGCAACGGTAAGACTTGATTCTGCTCCCACCATCGTATTTACGACTCTCCGTAACTTCGTAGGAACTCTTACGTTCACTATAGGTAATAAGACGGTAGAGTACACCGTAAACGGTAATTCGGACCGTACCGTAGTTCTTGAAGGACTTACGATAGCCGAATTCACATCCGATATACTTATCACAGCCGAGGGCAGCATCGGAGATACTCCCGTTGTTATAACCGACGGTAAGTATAACGTAGCCACCTTTGCTCAGTATCATATTGAAAACAGTGCGTATGGCGAGGGAGAAATTCCTACTGACGCTCAGCTTTCATCAAAGAAGGCTGTCAGTGTAATTGACGCTATGTATCAGTATGCGGCAGCAGCAAAGGCATACGTTGCTAAGTAATACACTTTGCGATACGGATTCCCGAAAAGGCGGGAACTTAACTAAAACAAAAAATTATGCCGCGCGGCATAATATAGGGCGCTTTTTCCAAAGCGCCCTATAACATCCTTAAGTATATGTAATTTTTTTACATATACATCGGTAATAAAGCTTTACCAAATAAAAAGTAAAGGCTTTTACTAATTCAAGAAATCAAAATTCCTATTTAGTTATTAATTCGGCATTAAAAACGCTTAGCTTGTTATACGCCGAGCTAATATAAATAATAAAGGAGAAAAGAAAAATGAAAAAGACCACTAAAGTATTAGTGCTTATTCTCACGCTTGCCCTTGTTTGCACAGGACTTGTTTTTGCCGTAAGCGCGGATTCGGCAAAGTCAGACACAGTGAGCTACGTAGCGAGCGGAGAAAACCTTGAAGGCTCTCTTGCGGATGCTATCGCAGCTGCAGACGAAGGCTCTGAAGTAAAGCTTCTTGGTAACTGCGCAGTATCGGCTGAAATTGCGGTAACCAAGTCTGTAACCGTAGACCTTAACGGTTACGCACTCACCACGAGCGTAGCTAACGCGTTCAGCGTAAGCGGCGCAGACACAACCTTTACACTTACCGGAACGGGCAGCGTTACGACAGCGGGAACTCTTGTAACCGCTACGGAAGACGGCGCTGCAATCAATCTTATCGGTACGGGTGTTGACGGTATCACCGTTACTCATAGCGGCGCAAAAGACGTAAACTTTATCGTTCTTAAATCCAATAACTTCGAAATGGACAATTTGGAGATCGTTTCTAAGAAGGGCGCGAAGAGTAACGCGTTCATCGAAAACAGCGGAAACTCCGAGATGATAATTAAAAACACCTCGATAGATCTCGATTATAACAACGTTGGCGGTTGGGATGCTACAATCACCTGCTTTATAAGAGTAGGCGGCACCTCTCATCTTACTATTGAGGATTCCGCGATCTATTCGAGAAATATGCTTATTGACGCAACCAAAGTAGATAACGGAAAGAATGAATCCATCTTGGTTAAGAATTCCATGCTTCGCGTTAACGATAACGATTCATCTTATAACTCGAGCGCCCGTTTGTCGATAGTATTCTTCTCGGGCGGTAATACCGCAAAGTGCTCGATAAATATGTACGACTCATTATTTGAGTGCTCGGGAAGAATGTTCGGAAGCGAATCAGGCTCTCCTGAGATTTATCTCAACGCATATGGAACTACCTTTAAGGTGGTAAGAGCTGAGAGTGACTTGCAGCATAAGGATAAACACGCCGGATATCTTACCAGAAATATGAAGGAGCTCAACCTTTATAATTCCGAGAGCGGAAAGGCTTGTAAGGTGATTTCTATCGATACGTTCATCGTTCAGAACTCGGGCGCCTTAAAGGCTCACGAGCCCGGCGTTCGTGTTAACCTTCCGGATGTTACTACGGCAACAACGCTTGTATCTGGTATCAACGTTCCAAAAACCGTTGACGAAAACGGAAACGTAACCGAGTGGACATACGCTGCTTCAAGCGCGGACGATGCTTACGCTTGGGTATACGATCCCGTTGGCGATCCCGATGCTCCCTTTGTTCTTGTAGATACGACGAAAGAAGCTCTTAAAAATCCCGACTATTACCGCAATATTGGCTTTGACGGTATTCGTTTCAACGAATACGCAAGCGGAAAATATGATAAAGCGCTTGTGAGAGAAAGCGTTGCCGAAAGCAATTTAACGGACGCTGAAAGCTACAAAGACTATACTCAGTTCGCCGCCTCTCGCGGAAGCTTTATTTCAGCTTACGAGCCCGGCAATGCATACGTTAAGTACGTTGTAACTCCTTATGATGATACGAGATATTATCATCTTGATGAGTCGGGCAACGCGATAACCGATGCGGACGGTAACAAGACTTATATCACCGCAAAAAATATTTACGGAAATAACTACGATAGCGCCTCCACCCGTAACTTTAATACCGAATACAATTATGAGAAAACGTATACCAGCTATAAGGATGCGAACGGTAAGGATAAGTGCGCAAGCGCAGGCGCAGACCCGTTCTTTATCTTAAGTAAAAACCAGTCGACTGCGGCTCTTATAGATAACACCTCTTATAATACTAAGCAGGTTATCGTTCAGGAAATGGACTTCGGCTGCGATTCCGACGTTGGATTCCCCTCAATAGGAATTTGTATTCAGGTGCGTCAGGCGGGAACGGGCGTATCTGAGGCAGTGAAGAAAATAGATATATCCAATGCGGGTGTTATTGGCAACAAGCTCGATGACGCAAAGAATCCCATAACCTCGCTTAATAAGCACGAATGGTATCGCTTCTCCGTAGTTTGCTATACAGAGACTAATGAAATTCATTTCTTCATTAACGGCGCTTATATGGGTAAAGCTCCCGGATATAAAGACGGTACTAACGTAGATGATAATGTTTATTTCCAGGGTATGAGAATAAACGTTTACAAAAATAATACCCATAAGGTCAACTCCTCCTTCGCAATTGATAACGTAAGCACAAGATCCTACGCAGAATATCAGTACGGTGAGACTACCCCGAATGCAACTACTGCGGCTAACTATATCTCCACCGCTTCTCCGAGACAGTATATGGGCAAGACCCTCACTGTAAACGGCAAGAATATGGCTAACTGGGAAGAGCTTGTAGCGGAGGCGAACAGAACAGGCGCAAAGATTGACGTTAATAATAACTTCAATCTCGGTAATATCACCGACAACGTAACCGTTGATTCCAACGGCAAGACCGTTACTATCGGCAACGAATCGTACGGCTACGTTGAGAACGGTACTAACTACACCTTCAACGAAAACTATTACTACAACGCATACTATTATACGGGTGATACGGAAAAGCTTGCCACAGGTACTTACGATGAGTCCGATTTTACGCTCTTCGGCAAGGTTAAGCTTGGTTTCGAGCTTGATATTCCCGTTTACTACACCGAAAGAATAGCGAACTACGTTAACTATACCGTAGACGCTCAGATAGGTTGGACATATGATATAGGCGCTACCGCGACCGTTCTTCCTAAGGCTCCCGATCTTTCCGATCTTGAATTGGCAGACTCCAATAAGAACGTTTATTATCTTCCTTTATTTGACGTAGTTCCTATGGCGCACATTGTTAAGGATGCTTCCGATAATATCGTGTCCTACGGTATTAGCAACGAAGAAACTCACACCGCGTTCACAACTCTCGCAAGCGGAAACACATTAGTTCTTCTTCAGGATTATACAGTTGAGCATTCTGAAAACTACATCAGATTCAGCAATAACGAACCTATCGTTACATCCGACGGCGTAACTACGGTTAACGGTGTTGTCATTGATAATGATTATACAGAAGAAGAAATCGCTTTGATGAGAGCAGTTGCGAGTGACTTCAAGATCGATCTTAACGGTAACACTCTTTATATGAGCAAATACCGTATCGTACTCGGTCAAAACACAGAGTTCAGCATTTATTCTTCCGTTCCGGGCGCTGCAGTGGATATGGTATACAGCGATGGAGCAAAGATGGTAGGTCCGAGAACATTTAATATGGGATACATTGATCCTACCAACGTCGGAAAGTGGCAGGAAAGTGCAGCGACGATGCTCAAAAATATGAACAGCCGTTATAACTTCGGTACGTATACTGACAGAAGTGGAAACGTTGTTAAAAGCGAGATGTTCACAATGACCGGTGACGTTATCTTTGAAGCTGCATCCGCTGATTCCTCATGCTCGTTCAACATTACAAATGTTGCCGCTAACAGAGTAAGTACGGTTTCCTGGGCTACTATTGTTACAAGATTCTTTGACGGAAAGATCAACGTTAAGGATTCTATCATCGCATCTTACGGAATAAGCTCAAAACACTTTGCAGTAACCGTAATGCAGGATGCCGCGGGAACTATACATCCCGAAATCGTATTTGATAGCTGTCTCTTCATCAGTGATAAGCCAACCGAGAACTTTGTTAGTAATGGAGGACCTTCATCCAACGCATCGAAAAACATTATATTCAACAATTGTATTTCCAATGCAAGGCTTAACGCTGCTGAGCGTGACCACGTATACTTCGGAGAGGGCACTTCGTCTCTGCATATGCTTGTCGGCGGCAACTTTGTATCCGACGGTCTCATAGAGGCTTATTGCTGGGATCCTATGACTGTTGATGGATTCGCCGAAAGCGGAGCATATTTCATTAAGCTTCCTAAGCCTGTTTACGACAGCAGCACAGGTAAGATTAATTACGATAATTACGCTTACTTTGTAAACAACGGATATGCTAAGACCTTTGAGGCTGAGTATCCAGGTGTTGCTTATTATGAGCTTCCCCTTCTCACAACAAAAATAGTTAAACAAGAGGATGCGGTTAAGGTAAGCTTCAGCAGACTTGACGGATCCGAAGCAATTTACTCCTACTACGTTAAGGGTACAGACGTAAAGACCATGTTTGTAGGAAGTGACCGCAAGAGTGTAAACAACTGGGATCTTAAGCTTGAGTACAGAACTTATAATGCAAACGCAGTTACTCTTACCTACACAGGATGGGAAGCTCTTCCCACCAACGTTCAGGAGGACGTAGTAATCAAGCCTACCTATACCGTAGCGCCTAACGTAAGCGGCTTCAAGGCTAACCTTTCTCTCTATGCAGACTTCGACGTTAACCTTTATATCCCCGCTCAGTACGCTGATTATATCAAGCTTGCGGTTGCTGAAAACGATAAGTCTCTCACGAAGGTAACTATCGCTGAAACTGAGTACCTTATGGCAACCGTTTCTCAGAAGTGCAATATGGCAGGCGATGCAATCGTATTTGAAGTAAATATCGCGGAAGAGGTTGATGGCAAGCTTTGCGAGGCGAAGGCTATCGTAACTATGAGCATCGCAAGCTATGCGACTCAGGTTCTTGAAAACGAGAACTTCACCGATGCGGATAAGGTTCTTATGTACTATATGCTTAACTATGCTAACGAGGCTGAGAAGTATATCGACGGCACGGAAGACGAAGCTATCGCTAACGCTCTTAACACGGCTTCCGTATATGCGGATAAGTACAACGTAGATTATGCGTTTGATACTATCTTCGATACCGCGGATATAGCAAAGGCATTTAGCAACGCAACTCTCGATATTGAGTCCACTCCCGCATTCGTATTCACACTTGTTGACGGATTCGAGGGTAAGATAACCGTTACATACGGCGGCGGACTTAATGTAAGAGAATACACCGTCAGTGCGGCTGATAGCAGAAGAATAGCTATCGAGGGTATGAAGGTTTATAACTTCGGTACCGTTATAACCGTTAGCGCGGCAGGAACTGTAAACGGCGAAGCGGTTGAGGCTGAGGGTAGCTATAACCTTGAAACCTTCGCTAAGTATCATACCGATAACGCAGCTAATACCGAATCCGAGACTAAGGAAGCTTCAGAGGCTTGCTTACCTCTCGTAAAGGCTCTCTTCGCTTATTCCGAGGTTGCGGAGCTTTACAAAACTAAGACTCTTGCAAATGCGCTTGTAGGCGCGGCTGAATAATCAAGAGCCGATAAATTAATTAAAAACATTTCCCGAGGGCGAAAGCCTTCGGGAGATAACAAGAAAAGCGTGAGTGACTAACGTGCTTTTCAATAAAACCGACTGCAAAAAGAGGTACTGACCATACCTCTTTTTATTTTTTCGATATCTCTATTGCGAAAAAGCGCTTACAAACGCTTTAATACAATACCGCAAATGCTTGCAACGCTCTTTTTCTTGACAAAAACGAGTAAAAGGAGTATAATTAAAGGGTAAAAATCAAAAAACGGTATAAGGAAAAAATGAATAAAAGAAAGTTTAAAGTCAGCGGAATGAGCTGCGCGGCATGCTCAGCGAGAGTCGAGCGAGCTGTATCCGCATTAGAAGGCGTTGAAAAATGCGAGGTTAGTC
Source organism: Oscillospiraceae bacterium (assembly GCA_015063445.1). Next base: position 1,105 of record SVUD01000025.1, on the reverse strand, counting down.
TCCTTCTCGGCGAAATGACCGTAATAGGAGAAATAGCGGATAGCGCCGTGATTTCAGCCACGGAAGCGGCAGGATACGGAGCGGCTCTTGACGTGGGGGGCTACGCTGATAACGCTGCTGAAAATGAGGAAAAAAATAAAGATATAAAGTCGGTACTTAAAAGACTCATATTCTCGGGTACGCTGCTCCTTTTGCTTATGTATATATCAATGGGGCACGTTATGTGGAATTTCCCCCTTCCGCATTTTCTTGAAAAAGCACCGCTTTTAATTGGAATCTTAGAGCTGGTCTTAACATCGCTCATAATGGTAATAAACAAACATTTCTTCTTGAACGGAGTGCGCGGAATTGTAAATTTGGCTCCTAACATGGATACTCTTGTAGCTCTCGGCTCGGGAGTTTCATACGTATACAGCGTGGTGCTGCTCTTTTCTATCGGCGCTAAAGTGAAGAGTGGAGATATTGGCGCTGCAACGCATATTCTTCATAATCTTTACTTCGAGTCGGCGGCGATGATTCTCGTTCTTATAACTGTCGGGAAGCTGCTCGAAACTATAGCTAAAGGAAAAACAACCTCTGCCATTCGCGCTCTCATGGACCTTACTCCCAAAACGGCAATCGTAATACGCAACGGTGTGAAAATTGAAATACCTGTCCGTGAAATCGTAAAGGGTGACGTGTTCATCGTTAAAAAAGGTGAGAATATCGCCTGTGACGGAAGAGTAATAGAGGGCGAGCTTTCGATAGACGAGTCTATGCTGACAGGGGAATCCTTGCCAAAGGACGCTACTGTCGATGGCACAGTGTTCGGCGCTACCTCGGTTCTTTCTGGCTGGGCAAAGGTTGAGGCTATGAAGGTTGGAGAAGAAACCGCAATAGCAGAGATAATAAGAATGGTTAGAGAAGCTTCCTCGAGTAAAGCCCCGGTTGCGAAGGCTGCGGATAAAATTGCGGGCATATTCGTTCCGTCGGTTCTCGCCATAGCGTTAATTACGTTTTCTGTATGGCTGCTTGTGGGAGCAAATATAGCGGATGCCATTGCCCGTGCCGTAACTGTGCTTGTTATAAGCTGTCCATGCGCGCTCGGACTCGCAACCCCCGTTGC
>SVUD01000024.1 GCA_015063445.1 Oscillospiraceae bacterium | reverse complement strand
TAAATCCATTGACCTCATTATCGGCAAGGGGCTGGTTGACGTAAGCGGAATTTTAGAGCATCTTACAGCTGCGGGTATTCTCATACTCATAACAGCGCTTATGCAATGGATAATGAGTACCATAAATAACAAGATAACCTATCACGTAGCGAGAGATATGCGCAACGAGGCTTTCGAAAAGCTCGAAAGACTTCCACTTTCTTACATCGACTCAAGCTCAAAGGGTGATATCGTATCGAGAATTATAACCGACGTTGACCACTTTTCCGAGGGACTGCTTCTCGGATTTACGCAGCTTTTTACAGGGGTTCTTACCATTCTCGGAACGCTCGGATTTATGATTGCTATAAGCTGGAAGATTGCGCTTGTGGTGGTCGTTCTTACTCCGCTTTCACTCGTTGTCGCCAAGTTTATAGGCACGAAAACTCACTCTATGTTTATGCTGCGTTCCAAGACAAACGGCGAGCAGACGGCAAACATCGACGAGGTTCTCGGAAATCAGAAGCTCGTTATCGCGTTCGGCGAGGAAAAAAACTCAATCAATAAATTTAACGAGATAAACGACAGACTCGAAAAGGCTTCTCTTAACGCTATTTTCTTCTCGTCTTTAGTTAATCCCACTACGAGATTTGTGAATAACATAGTATACGCGGCGGTTGCGTTGACGGGCGCTTTCTCGGTAATCGCAACGTGGGGCGCTGCCGCTCCGTTTACCGTAGGCGAGCTTTCCTGCCTGCTTTCGTATACGAATCAGTATACCAAGCCCTTTAACGAGATATCGGGCGTTATAACAGAATTCCAGAACGCGCTTGCCTCGGCGGCGAGAATTTTCGCTCTCATTGAGGAAAAGCCCGAGATTCCCGATAAAAGCAATGCGGCTACACTTATAGACACTGCGGGAGACGTTAAGCTTACCGACGTTTCCTTCTCCTACGATAAAAGCAAGAAGCTTATTGAAAATCTCACGCTTTCCGTTAACGAAGGTATGAGAGTTGCGATAGTCGGTCCTACGGGCTGCGGAAAAACAACTCTTATCAATCTGCTTATGCGCTTTTACGACGTTGACAAAGGAAGCATTTCGGTTGACGGATTTGATATCAGGGATTTAACGAGACGCTCGCTTCGTGAAAATATCGGCATGGTGCTTCAGGAAACCTGGGTGATGAACGGCACGGTCAAGGAAAATATCGCTCTCGGTAAGCCCGATGCAACCGACGAGGAAATTATCGCTGCCGCAAAGGCCTCTCATGCTCACGGCTTTATAAAGAGACTTAAAAACGGCTACGACACAGTTATCGGCGAGGGCGGTGAGGCGCTTTCGCAGGGACAGCGTCAGCTTATATCAATTTCAAGAGTTATGCTGACTCTTCCACCGATGCTTATTTTAGACGAGGCCACCTCCTCGATAGATACCCGTACAGAAATAAAGATACAAGAGGCTTTCTTAAAAATGATGAAGGGCAGAACGAGCTTTATAGTCGCTCATAGGCTTTCAACCGTTAAGAATGCCGATATTATCCTCGTTATGAAGGACGGAGATATTATTGAAAGAGGAACGCACATCGAGCTTATCAAGCTCGGCGGATTCTATAAGGAATTATATGACAGTCAATTCGCAAGAATATAATAAAAACGCTTACGGTGTTTTTGCCGTAAGCGTTTTTATTATATTTTTCTTTGCTTTCAACACATCTAAGCGAGAGCGATATCTTACCCTGTTTCCTTGTTTTTCTTATTTTCTGCTTTCCTCTTTCTTATCACGGGATTTCCACTCGAGAAGAAGTCTTTCCGTAATTCCGTTTTCCGAAAGAAAGGCAACGGCATCCTCAGAGCCGCTTTTACCCGCCTTGAGCATAAGAGTAAGTCCAACCTCAATATTCGGGTCGGTTCCCATACCGTCAATATAGCATTTTGCGAACAGAAATTTACCTTTTGCAACCAGGTCCTCAACATACGTCGGGTCGGCGCTCGCCGCCTCGCTGAAATATTCAAAGGCTCGTCTTGCGTCTGCCTTAACCGTGGAAAACCGCCTCTCCTCGTCTAAGTCAAGAAGCTCGGTATCGCCGGGGAGCATATATTCGGTATCACGACGCATTTCACTCTTGTGGAACGGTATCATACAAATAGAGGTGATTTCGGGAGAAAGGACGTACCCCGTGGTGTAAACCATACCGAGATAGAGCATAGCCTCAACACATCCGAGATCTGCAGCGTCGGACATATATTGCAAGCCGACTCTGTAATCCTTCTCAACACCTCTGCCCTCAAGATAAAGAGTAGCAAGGTTATACGAGCTCTCGCCGCCCGTCATATCTCTTGCATATGTGAAAAAGCTTTTTGCCGCCTCATAATCCGTCTCTACACCTAAACCGTGTAAAAGACAGTAGCCATAATTAAACGAGGCTATTTCCTCGCCCTCTCTTGCGCCCTCAAGATACATTTCAGCCGCAGCCTCGTATTCCCCGTTCATAAAGAGGACGTCTGCGACGCTTTTTTCAAAAGGCATTTTGTTTCTTCCTTACGTTTTTTAAAATCAGCCGATAATAAATTCGGTACCCTCGCGCTTATCGACAAGGGTCACGCCCTTTTCAAGAAGCTCGGCTCTGATAGCGTCTGCCTCGGCAAAGTTTTTAGCTTTTTTAGCCGCTGCTCTCGCTGCTATTTTTTCTTTGATGTATGCAACAAATTCAGAGTCTGCCTCGGAATTTGTTGCGTTTTCTTCGTTTTTATTCATTTCGTTTGCGTGAGCAATCAAATCAAGACCTAACACGGTATCAAACTCATCAATAAGCGCAAGCTTGGTTTTATCGTTGGTGTTAAGCTTAAGAACGTCGTAAATCGCTGTAACGGCAAGGGACGTATTAAGGTCGTTATCAAGAGCGTTCTTGAAGCCCTCTCTGCCCTTTTCCAGCGCACTTTCGTCTATTACGTCGCTCTCGTTTGCCTTGAGCGCCGCAATCTTTGCCACGAGCTTACCATACGCAATTTTAGCGTTCTCGAGGTTTTCCCATGAGAATACGAGATTCTTTCTGTAATGAGAGCCGAGACAGAACATACGGTAAACAAGAGGATCAAAGCCCTTTTCCTCGAGAAGCGAAACGGTGAGGAATTCACCCTTGGATTTACTCATCTTACCGCCCAAGGTATTAAGGTGATGAACGTGGAACCAATATTTACACCACTCGTGACCGAACGTTGATTCGCTCTGCGCAATCTCGTTGGTATGGTGCGGGAATGCGTTATCAATACCTCCACAATGAAGGTCGAGATATTCGCCAAGGTGCTTTCTCGCGATGCAAGAGCACTCAATATGCCAGCCGGGATAACCTACTCCAAAGGGAGAGTCCCACTTAAGCTCCTGATCGTCAAACTTTGATTTGGTGAACCAAAGCACAAAGTCTGCCTTGTTTTTCTTATTGCTGTCAGCCTCAACGGTTTCTCTTACTCCAACGTCAAGGTCTTCCTCGTTAAAGTCGTTGAATACGTAGTATTTTTCAAGCTTCGAGGTATCGAAATATATATTTCCGCCTGCCTCGTATGCGTAGCCCTTTTCAAGAAGGGTTTTGATCATTTCAATAAACTCATCTATACAAGCCGTCGCGGGCTCAACAACGTCGGGCGTTTTGATATTGAGCTTTTCGCAATCCGCAAAGAATGCGTCGGTATAGTATTTTGCAATCTCCATAACCGTTTTATGCTCACGCCTTGCGCCCTTAAGCATCTTATCCTCGCCCGTATCAGCGTCACTTGTGAGGTGGCCGACGTCGGTAATATTCATAACTCTCGTTACGTCATATCCAACGTAGCGGAGATATTTTTCAAGTATATCTTCCATAACATACGAGCGAAGGTTTCCTATATGAGCAAAGTGGTATACGGTAGGTCCACAGGTATACATGCTTACCTTTCCCTGTTCTCTCGGGATAAAAACTTCCTTCTCCCTTGTAAGCGAATTATAAAGCCTCATTTGAGATGCCTCTTTCCATTTTATTTCTTCAGCGTGATATTATTTCTCACGCTATAAATATTTCAATACTATATTTTAGCAGACACAAGAGGGTTTGTCAAGGGAGAAAAGGATTTTTGCGTATATTCTTGCAAGCAAAAGCCATACCGTGTTAGAAAAAAATATATTTTTCGCGCGGAAGGTATTGTAATTCTTTAAAATATTTGGTATCATATATATGTACGACTTTCGGGCTTTCACAATGCAACAGCCCAAAAAAAGCAAATCTTCGCAGGAGGATAGTTAATTGAACGGTAATAACAACAAAAAAAACATAAATACGCAAGACTCATCGCCAAGCGTTAGGGATAAAACAAAAAAGGGCGGAGAGGTAATCGGCATAATGAGAGCCGTTCCCGTAGTTCTTATAGCAATCTCTCTTTTTCTGACGCTTTGCTATATCACCGCGGATACGGGCGCTTTCGGTAAATTTATATCGAACGTTCTTATGGGACTTTTCTCGTATATGGCGTATACGATTCCCTTCTTCATAGCGATGCACGCTCTTTTCTACTTCTCCGACGTGAAGAGGGGCAGCTTACTTAAGAGATTTATTTTCTCGGTTTCAGCTCTCGTTATGCTCGCAATGACCGCTTACGTTATAGCAACGTTTAAGACCGGCTTCACCTTTAACGTTTCCGAATTCTACAAAAACGGTACAAACTCCGTCGGCGGAGGCGTTATCGGAAGCGTATTCGCATTCCTTCTTATGAAGATTTTCGGCAGAATAGGGCTTATAATCATTCTCTCACTCGCACTCATAGTTTACGTGATTTATCTTGCCTCCGGCGGCGGATCGGCGGTTTCGGACTTCTTCCTCAGAAAAATACGCCGTCTTGTCAACTACGGCGCAAGTCTTGAAAAGAAGAGAGAGGAAAAAAAGAAAAGAAAGAGCGAAGGCAAGGAAGCTAAGCAAAGAGCCTTCGATGACAAGAAAAACAGAGATCTCTACAACGACGAATATTTTGGAACGGATAACGGCGTCAGCAGACTTGAGATTCCCGAGCTTGGTATTCTTGAGACTAAAAACACCTTTGGTACTGCCCATATTCTTCGTGAAACCGTTATTAAAAATACCGATGAGGAAAATACAGATACCGAAAACGATACCGAGGACGATATCAAGGATGCGTATAAAAGAAGCAAATTCAACGATATTTTCGTAGACGTTGAAGCTTCCTTCGTGCGCACGGATAATAATGACGGAAAATTCAAAAGCGACGATATCATTTACGAGGCTAAGTCAGTCGAAAATGATTTTCCCGAGGAGGACGATGCTAAATACAGCTCTTCCGTAAATGCCGCGAGAGCTTACGGAATTGATGACAGCGCGGACGCTATATTCACACAGGACTTTGATCCTTACGATCTCGCAATGAACGAAAAGCGCCGTGACAAAGCCTCCAGCAAGGCAGATGCCGAAAGAAAAACTCCGGTAGGCTTCTCGGAGTATATAGCTTCTATGACTAAAGAGGATTCCGAGCATCTTAAAAAGCTCGAGGAATTCGAAACTAAAGGCGCTTCTTATATAGACAGAAAAACCGAATCCTCTTCTGCCTCAACCGAAAAAACGGTTTCAGTGGAAAGCACCGCTAAAGAAAACGAAGGTGACACCGAAAACGACGCTTTGAAGCAGGCTGAGGCGGCAAGACTTGCCGAACAGGCTCTTCTCGCAAATTACGGATATCAGGCAACAGCCGACGCTAAAAAAGAACCCGTAAAGCAGACCGAACCCAAATCGGAAGAGAAAAAGCCGGAAGAAAGCTTCAATGAAAGAAACGCATCCTCCTACAAAAACGAGTACGAGCGCAAATACGGCTCGCAGCTAAGCAATAGCATTAATTCGGATAAATTCCGTTTCGTAAACAATACGGTTGAAGAGACGAGAATCCCCTATTCCGCTAATTCTCCCACTCATCAAAATTCGGAACCCTCAAGCACACGATACAACGTTAATCAATCTCAGTACAGCGCTCCGCAGGCTCAGCCTCAGTACAGTGCTCCTCAGGCTCAGCCTCAATACAGCGCTCCGCAGAGTCAGCCTCAATACAGTGCTCCGCAAACTCAGCCTCAGTACAGCGCTCCGCAGAGTCAGCCTCAGTACAATGCTCCGCAGAGTCAGCCTCAATACAGTGCTCCGCAAGCTCAGCCGCAGTACAGTGCTCCGCAAGCTCAGCCGCAGTACAGTGCTCCACAAACTCAGCCGCAGTATAACGCTCCGCAGAGTCAGCCTCAGTACAGCACAACGGTTCAGCTTGAGGCTAACAACAATCTCAAGTTTATAGAGGACGACGGCGACGACGTTAAGAATATTCCCATCACCGCAAACAGTACGGAATTCCGTTTCGATACCAATGATACCGAAGAGGACGAGCCCGAGAGCAGATTTGATCAGCTTAAGGAAAACGATAATGATGTTATCGAGGTTTCACGCTCGATGCTCGAAAACGATTTTGAAAATCCCGAGACGGAAGAAAAGGTCGGTCTTGATTTCTCCACCGACGAAGATATTGAGGAGGACGGCTTTACCGAAGCCGATGCGGAAGAGCCCGTGCAACCGACTCTTATTCCCGAGGAAGAGAGAAACCCCGACGTTGACAGCTATAGAAATATGTTCACCATATTTGACGGTGAAAACGAGGACGCTTCAAGTGACAGCGACGATAAAGCCTACGGCCTTGAAGGCGCCGACGAAGCTCCCGCTACGGAAGTGAGCGACTCGGAGATAGACGACGCTCCGTTTGACGTTGACGAGCCTGATGATATTGACGAGCTCGATGATATTGACGACGAGCCTCCCTTCGAGGCTCCCGCGAAGAAGCCCGAAAAGCCGAAAGCTCCTAAAATCGATTATTCGAATTACAAATTCCCTCCCCTTGACCTTCTTAAAAAGAGTCCCGAGGAGGACTGGGATACTATAAACCGTGAAATTCAGTACGGCGGCGAACAGCTTATAAACACGCTCGATTCATTTAACATCAAGGCCACGATACGCGGAATGGAGCACGGTCCGAGAATCACAAGATACTCGATAGTTCCCGCAAAGGGTATCAGAGTAAATCAGATAGAAAAGCTTGCGGACGATATCGCTCTTGCTCTTGCGGCCGAGTCTATACGTATTGAAGCGCCTATTCCCGGAAAGAGCGCGGTAGGTGTCGAGGTTCCTAACAAGGTTTCCTCTCTCGTTACCCTCAGAGACCTTCTTGAGTCGGACGAGTTTATGAACGAGCCCTCAAAAACCAGCGTTTGCATCGGTAAAAGCGTTGAAGGCTCTCTTGTTTACGGTGATATCGGCTCTATGCCTCACGCATTGATTGCCGGCGCAACGGGTATGGGTAAATCTGTATGCATAAACGCGCTGATAACGAGTATTCTATATAAGGCCCGTCCCGACGAGGTCAAGTTCATAATGATAGACCCTAAAAAAGTTGAATTTGCGCCTTATACGGGATTGCCACATCTTCTCATCCCCGTAGTTACCGATCCCAAGCAAGCCGCAGGCGCGCTTATGTGGGCAGTTGACGAAATGAATAAGCGCTATGAAATTATCGAGCAGGTCAGAGTTAAGAATATTGACTCTTACAACAGAAAGGTTGCCGAAAACCCCGAGCTTGGCGCTCCTATGTCAAAGATCATTATTTTCATAGATGAGCTTAACGACCTTATGGTTCAGGTTCGAGATCCCGTGGAAAATCTCATAATGCTTTTAGCGCAAAAATCAAGAGCTGCTGGTATACACCTTGTTATAGGTACTCAGCGTCCCTCGGTTGACGTTCTTACAGGCGTTATCAAAGCGAATATTCCCACCCGTATTGCGTGTAAGGTATCTTCGGGTATCGACTCGCGTACCATACTCGAAAAGACGGGCGCTGAAAAGCTAATCGGTAAAGGTGATATGCTCTTTGCCATTCCCGGAAAAGAGCCTAAGAGAGTTCAGGGCGCATTTGTTTCAGACGGAGAAACCGAGGCCATCGTTGAGTTCATTAAATCTCAGGTTAAGGGTGAGGTTTACGATGAGCAGGCGCTCGAGGATATCAAGCGCGCGGCTCAGAAGTGCGATAAGAGCAAGAACGGCGACGACGGCTTCGACGATGATGACGACGAGGGCTCGGGCGTTGGTTACCTTCAGGACAGAAAGTTCCTTAACGCCGTTGAGCTCGCGGTAAGAAACGGAAGCGTCGCAACCTCATTCTTACAGAGAAAGCTGCATATCGGCTACGGCAAGGCTGCTCAGTATATAGACATTATGGAGGACCTCGGCGTAGTTGGTGAAAAGAACGGCTCTAAGGCGCGTGACGTTCTCATATCTATGGACGAGTGGAACGAAAAGCTCTCAAGACTTACGGATTATTGATAACAAACTAAAAAAACAACGGTGAGGAAGCTCTTTTAGGGAGCGTCTTCACCGTCTATTAAACCTATTTGAAATTCAAAACAATGAAAGGAGCACAAAAATGAAAATAGCTCTCCTTTTAGCAAACGGATTCGAGGAGATTGAAGCTCTTACACCGCTCGACGTATTAAGAAGAGCGGGTGTTTCCGTTGATACCATCGGTATCGGTTCAAAAACTATCGTTGGCGCTCATAACATTCCCGTTATTGCGGATATCACCGACTCCGAAGCAAACGCAAACGATTACGACTCTGTTATATTTCCCGGCGGTATGCCCGGCTCGACAAATCTTGACGCTTCTGAATTTACAGACAAAATAATAGCTTCTGTTACCGCAAAGGGCGGCAGACTCGCAGCCATCTGCGCAGCTCCTCTCGTTCTCGGCAGACGAGGAATTTTAAACGGCAAAAAAGCAACCTGCTATCCCGGTTTTGAAAACGAGCTTAAGGGCGCTGAAATTTTACCGCTCGGTGTCGTTACCGACGGAAATATTACAACCGCCAAGGGAATGGGCGTTGCTCTTGAATTCGCAAAGGAGCTGACTTCCCTTCTCGTTTCTCCGGAAAAAAGCAGAGAAATTTCAGAGGCTATAATGGAAAGCGCTTGGAATAATCGGTGAAAGAAACGGAAGCAAGCCTCGAAGCGTTATCATATCCATGGAAGAATGGCAGGAAAAGCTTAGAAGAGCTTCGGAATTCAATTAACAACACTTCACAATACAAAAGGATAGAATTATGACATCGCAAAAAAGACACGCTCATATAGCGTACAGATGCCCTGAATGTAATACCGTTATATACGGTCTCGTTGGTGAGTTTGCACTCACGTCAAGCATGATGCGTCTTAACTGCTCCTGCGGTAAATCAGCGCTCACGCTTGCGCCGACTAACGACGGAAAAATCAAGCTTTCCGTTCCCTGCACTCTTTGCAGAGACAGTCACACCTTCGTTATTTCTCCCGCTCTCTTCTTTGACAGAGATATATTTCTCGGCGGTTGTCCCTACGCAAACGTTAACGTCGTGTTTATCGGAAAGAAGGAAAGAGTTGACGAGGCGGTTGAGGAAAACGGAAAGGCGCTTCAGCGCCTTATCGCAGATATGGGCGTGGAAACTCTCGAGGATCTTCAGCCCGAGGATATGGACGAGGACGAAATTCTGCCCGACGCTTCGGTCTACGACCTGATAAGATTCGTTGTTAAGGATCTTGAAGCCGAGGGGAAGATAGACTGCCCTTGCCATAGCGGCTGCTACGATTTAAGATACGCTCCGGGCGGCATACAGGTATTTTGCCCCGATTGCGAAGCCACTTACTTCTTCTCCTGCGCTTCTGCTTCCGCAGCCGAGGAATACCTTAACGTTGACGAAATAAAATTAGGCTGATTACATAGACATTTTTCTTTAACGACATTGTTTTTTCGCTTTTTTCGAGAAGAGCAATTCTGATTATCAGAACAGCCCATAATACCTTAGCACTCCACGATATATTCCGAGCGCAAAGAGGTTTGGAGAATTTGCCATAAGCTCGGCATCGGTAGGATTGGTTATAAAGCCCATTTCAACGACAGTTGCGGGCATTGAGGTTCTTCTTAAAACGTAAAGTCCCGGACGCTCTATAACGCCGCGGCTTTTTAGCCCTGTTATAAGAGTCATTTGCTCGAGGATATCCTCAGCAACCGCATACGCCGCCTCCTTAGAGTAGCTGTATATAAGACATTCCGAGCCGTTTGCGCCGGGATTTACGGAAGCGTTGGTATGAAGAGAAAGAAATAAATCCGCCCCCCACGTATTAGCGTCACGGACACGGGCGGTAAGACTCGTGGAATTTGACGTGCCAAGCAGTGTTTCCGGCGTTGGGCGGGAAAGACGGGTTTCAAAATTCGGATTGTTTTTAAAATATCCGTTCAGAAGAATACCTATTCTATACGTTATGTCCTGCTCAAAATAGCCGTTTCCCTCTGCGCCCGTATTATAGGAGCGCGGATTATGACCTTGGTCGATGTATACCTTTATTGCCATGCGATTCCCCCTAATCAGACGGATTTATCTAAAATCGGTATCCGCCATATTTTTACTATCAATTTATGCTTTTTCGGAGTTTTTTGATACATGAACGAACTTAAAAGAATGCTCAGCTTCATAAGACGCGCCGTTGATGATTACGGTATGATTGAAGAGGGCGACGTTATCGGTATTGGAATTTCGGGAGGTAAGGACTCTCTTGCGCTCCTCAAAACACTTGCCGAAATGAGAAGATTTTACCCTAAAAAATACGAAGTAAAGGCAATAACCATAGATATGGGATTCGAGGGAGCTGACTACTCGGTTATCGAGGAGTACTGCAAGAATATAAACGTCGAATACCGTGTTGTTAAAACCGAGATAGCGAAAATCATTTTTGACGTACGGCAAGAGCCCAACCCCTGCTCGCTTTGCGCTAAGATGAGAAGAGGCTCGCTTCACCTCGCTGCTCAGGAAATGGGCTGCAATAAGGTTGCTCTCGGGCATCATTTTGACGACGTTGTTGAAACCTTTATGATGAATCTGTTCTTCGAGGGCAGACTCGGTTGCTTCTCCCCCGTTACATATCTTTCAAACAGAAAAATAACTCTTATCCGTCCTATGATCTACGCTACGGAAAAGGACGTCGTATACTTTGCGCGCAGGCAGGAGCTTCCCGTTGTGAAAAGTCTTTGCCCCGAGGATCACAATACCGAGCGTGAAAATATGAAAAATCTTCTTGCCGATATTGAGAGAACCAATAAAGGTCTTAAGCACCGCATATTCAAGGCTATCTGCAAAAGCGAAATAGACGGCTTTGCAAATAAGGGCAGATATCCCGATGCTGGACCTTTGGAATAAAAGAGCCGAAAAAAACTGTATGTCAATACCAACACACACTAATATAACGCAAAAAAAACGCGTATTAAAATTAATAAAAATGAAGGCTGCTGCATCGGGAGATATTGCTTTCCCAAATGCGACAGCCATTATTTTGTTTTAATAAATTTAACGGTATTTTTTATTTCACGATTATTATTTTATTCTCATCGCTTCTGACGGTATAAAGTATTTTTTATCCGATTTTGATTTTTTCGTTCGGCGCGAGAATTATTTTTTCTTCATCTATTTCAAGATATATGTCACGGTTCGTGGGATTTTCCACCGTGTTTTCGGTGATTTTTACTTCATTCATAGCATCAACATATCCAAAAATATCCTCGACAGACGCATAGTAAAAATCGTTTGGACGGTTGCCGTACCGAGCGGCAAACTCTGATAACTCATCCCATTTATCCGCATTTTCATAGTCTACCGAATGAACCCCTAATGAGAAGAATTTAAGCTCGCCGTCATCGGCAAGATTATCGTATTTCTCGGCGCAGGCAAGAAGATTCTTATGCGACGCGTTATAGCTCCAATGCATTCTGTCGATAGGAGGCAAAAAGCCTGTGGTATCCTCTAAAAGCCCTGTTTTTCTGACTGCCGTATAAGAAAGCTCGTTTGCTACGTAATCAAGAATTTCCGGACTATTCCTATCTCCGTACGGCCATACGAAAGTCGTGATGCTTCCCTCGCCAAAAACAGCCTCAAGCTCCTTGTGACTCTCGGATATAAGCTGACAATAGGTTTCAAGCGTTGCCGTTCTTCTCCAGCCGGCAGTCGCTTTAAAAAGATAAAGCCCCTCTTTTGCCGTTTTATAAAGCTTGCTTTCATCCGCCGTTTGAATATCAAATTCTTCATCGGATATTTGGAAGTTTTCTTCCTTTAAAAGAAAAGGATGCGATTTACAATGATTTGATATACCAAAGCCCGAATAAAGCTCGCGGTAAAAATCAGCCGTGTATTTATTCAAATTCGGCGAGCAGAGATTGAATGTTCCAAGAATACCGTTCGGCTTTACTATTGAGATGAATTTTTTATCCATTTCTATATTTCCGTCGTCAATAGTAAAGGTTATTGCCTTGCAGCTCCAACCAGGATAACGTTTTTTAACTGACATAATTATAACCTTTTAATATCCCGGGTAAAAATTTCTTGAATTTTCAAGAGACGGGATATTTTCTCCTTATTATATTTGATACGCGCGGCTACGCAATCGATTATTTTCTTTTGCTGTAGCCCTCGTAATAAACGGTAGAGCCCGGCTCAACCGAATGGGTAAGCCAAACGTTACCGCCTATAATCGAACCGTCGCCTATTTTCGTGCTTCCGCCCAAAATAGTAGCGTTTGCGTAAATGATAACACAGTTTCCTATATCCGGGTGACGCTTGATTCCCTTAACGGGATTTCCGTCCTCGTCAAGCTCAAAGCTCTTTGCTCCAAGCGTTACTCCCTGATAAATTTTAACGTGATTGCCTATCGTTGTGGTTTCGCCTATAACTATACCGGTGCCGTGATCTATAAAGAAATATTCACCGATCGTTGCGCCGGCGTGGATATCAATGCCTGTTTTTTCATGGGCATACTCGGTCATAATTCTCGGGAGTATCGGTATTTTCCTAATATAAAGCTCGTGGGCTATTCTGTATATAGAGATTGCAAGAAAGCCCGGATATGAAAGTATAACCTCGGCAACGCTCGTTGCGGCAGGGTCACCCTCGTAAAGAGCCTCAGCATCTTTAAGGAGCATTTTTTTAACATCGGGCAGCAGCCTTACAAGACGCTCCGCCTCCTCGCTTGCATTGAGCGCGGTATCGCTTACGAATGCCTCGGCAAGACTTATCTGCTCGGAAAGGCGGTCATATATTACCTCAAGCGAAGCTCCGCAATGCTCACAGGGCGGAAAATAGGTCGGAAACATAACGTTGAGCATATCCCTTAAAACACCTATAACCTCACGCTTTACCGGGGTTTTAGCTCCGTTTGGATTATCAAAAGCCGATAACGCTCGGCATACGCAATCGAAATCAATCTGTTTTTCTATCATAGCTTCTCCTTTTGCGGCAATTTCTACGGTTAATATATGCCGCTTTCAAAAGGGTGTCATTACTTAAAAATTTAAATATCTGCTTTTTATCTGTCATTATACACAGATATCGGCGTATATGACGAGAGTAACATTATTTTGATGATTTTAAAAAACTGCCTGCGGAATTAAACTCGCAGGCAGTTTTGTCTGTATTATAATTCTTTTTCGAATAGTATTATTCGTAAAACTTTTTAACTATAGCAACAACCTCTGCTATACGCTTTGCGGGAACTGTCTTGGTGAGGAGAGCAAGAGCAGTATTATCATTCTCGGTAGCCTCAGCGTTTGCGGCATTTACGTCTGCGTTGTATGCCGCTATTTCTTTATCAAGAAGCTCGGTTGCGCTGATTACGTCTTCTTCATTAGCGTCATCGACAAGGTCTGCCTTCATGGAAATAGCAGTATTAATAGCCTGTCGGCGCTCAATAAGAGTTGACTTATATGAGATAGACGCGGTCATTGCAACATAGTTGCTGATACGTGTCGCCTTAAGAGAAATTGCGGATTTTTCGTTTGAAAGAACGATGTTTGCCTCGGTAACGGTCATCGCCATTCCTTCAACCTCAACCGATGACTCATTTCCAAGAACAGCAAATGCCTCAGCGATTTCAATAGCAACCATCTTAGCCTTAACCGTAGTCGCTATCTGAACGTTGATTACAGCCTGAATATATCTCTTTGCCGCTTCTTTTCTGCTGTCAACGTCTTCTCTCATTGCATAATAGTTAGCAATAGCGTCCTCAACCTCAGGATAACCCTTTTCAACGATATTGAGATAGGGCTTAGCCTCGTCAAGCGCCTGAATCTTAACGGTATAACTGGGTGTAAGCGCGGCCTCGCGTATCTTAGAAAGGAACTGCTCTGCTACGTCCGAAACAGCTCTCATCTCTACGTCGACCTCAGCAAATACAGCATTTATTTCTTCAACAGTCGTATCGGTAAGGTACTTATCGTAGGTAACGTCAGCAAAAATGTTTTCCTTAGCGAGAACATACGCCGCATATCTTGTGGAGAAGTCATTCTCGACGTTTGCGGCTACTGCGACATTCTCAACAAACAGCTTTGCCTTAGCATCAAGCTCGGGATAATTAGTAACAACAACGTTCTTTTTCTGAGTTGCCTCAATAACTGCGCTCTCGGGATAAAGCTCAGAGGAATAGGTAGCATCGATAGCGACGTCCTTTATTGCTTCATAAGCAACCTTGAGCTGCTCGTATGTAGCGATGTAGATGCTGGATATCTTTGAAAGCTCTTCAATTACGAAAACGGTGTTCTCTTCAATGGTGTTAAGCTTTGCCGCCTCTGCTTCAGCGTTTGCGAATGCGGTTGCCATAGCGGCAAAATCAACGCCGGACTCTAAAGCGTATACGCTGTTTTCAAGCAATGTGATATACTCTTTATTAGTTACAGCCGCATTGACAACAGCAAGTCTGTCATTGTAATCCTTAGTATCAACATCAGAAGCGGTGATAAAAGCGTTTTTCTCACTGATGTCGGCAGCGTAAGCCGCGGAAACAACCTTTATGCAATCCGAAAAAGCAGCAACGAGGGCGGTCCGGATCTCTTCATCTGCGACGTCATTTACGGGGTATCCGTAAAGGACCGCTATCTTTGCTACGATTTCAGCAAGCTCAAACGCTCCGTCGGTGTCTTTATACTGAACGTAAGCATTGTACGTTTCAAAAAGATCGGCCGCGATAATATCAACGTTCTTCGAATTATCTACGTAACGCTGATAGGTGCCGGGATACATTTCAACATACTCAAAGGATGCGGCGGTAGACGCAAGATATGCAGAATTGTACTTAAACTTACCGGAAAGGAAGTCTGTGGAATCATTCGCGTACGAATACTCCGTGCTCCACGTTACTCCGGCATCTGTAACAATCGATATTGCAACCTTATCTTCTCTCGCGCCCTTGTCAACAAAAACAGAGAGATTGAAGAATTCGCCTTCAACGATCGCAACCTCTGCCTTTTTGTATTCAAGAGAGGCAGGATCGAACTGATGCGTTACACTGCCCACGGATATTGTTAAGAGTGAAAGAAAATCTCCCGTTTCGGATGAAGCGACACAAAGAGAAAGAGGTGATGCCTCGGTTATCTTCGCGCGAAGATTCAAGCCGAATGATGCGGGTGAATTTTGAACAAGATTGATTTTAGTTGGGTTTACAGAGATGAATGAAAGCGCTCCGTCAGCAACGGAATCGGAATAAGCGCCTCCCTTAAGGAGCTTAGCCTCCTCGGACTCGTTCATAACAACGCTGCCCGTCTCATCAACTCTCAATTCGAAATAGGTTCCTGCCTCATAGAACTCAAGCACCTTGCCGCACTCGGCAAGTACATCCTCGTAGCTCTTTTCTTCCGCGGGCTCGTCATCCGCAGCGAATACCGCAACAGAGAAGCATGCCACAAGAAGAGCAAAAGAAAGCAAGAAGGTGAGAATTTTTCTTGTGTTTTTCATAATTTTCTCCTCAAAAATATTTGATAAAATAATACACATATTTATTATAGCATTATTTAAAACAAAAATCAACTCGTCAATATGGCAAATTTTGAGGTCGTATTTTGTTGCTTTTGTACAATAAAGAATTTTAACGTTTTTTAGAAAAAGCATTCTGTTTTGCGTTTAGTGGCATACCGTGTAGAATTTTATTGCATTTTTTATGTTTTTGCCGTTGACATTTCAACTATTACTATGCTATAATATAGGTTGAGATAAAATATTATTATTTACGACTTACCATACAGGAGAATATAATGAGAAAGGGCATATACACCTATTACAAAGAGCGCCTCATCGAAATAGGCGGAAACAATAAATGTCTTTACCTTAAGAGCGTCGGAAGAAAAGGCGCTTACGATATAGGCCGAATCCTCGAAGGCAGAGGCGATAAGGTCTCTGAGTTCCTTGAATTTTTATGGACTACAAGAAGATTCCCTCTCACAATCATTGGCAATAAGGAAAAGAAACAGATTATAGAAAATCTTGACATACAGAGCAAGCTCGACAAAAGAAAGCTCGATACGACCTCGCTTTCCGGAGACGAGCTGCTTAAGGCCTCGCAGAAAAATGACAGGATAAGACGCGAGGAAAGCAACAAGGCTATTGAAGCTGAAATCAACCGTATTAAAGAAATTAAGCGTGACGTTGAGGAAATTGAAAAGGAAACGGGTCGCTGCGAGCTTTATATCGGATATCCATTTGTTTTTGGTACTATCAATCAAGGACCTACAAAAACGACTATCAAGGCACCCCTTCTTCTCTTCCCCGTTACTATAGATATTCCGGATGAAAACACCGTTGAAATATCCATCAATGAAAGAGAAAAAATACAGCTTAACAGAGCGCTTATTTTTGCTTACGCTCAATCCAAAAAGCTCAATGTTGACCTGATGGATACGGAATTTGACGATCTTTCTCAATTCCCCACTATCGGTTCTGTTATAAAATACCTCGAATCCTTCCACATTAAATTTGACGGAAGCGAATACGAATCAAAAAACATATACAACTACAGCAGATTCAAGGAGCCCGACGGGAAAAGCGCTCTCTCTATCAGATACGCCGCCGTACTTACAAGATACTCCCTCTCAAATTCAATATTCAACGATTACAGCGCTCTTGAGAGAAAGCATCTCACAAACGATGCTATTTCCGAGCTTCTCAGAACCGGAAAAACCAAAAAGCCGGGTCTTTTCAAGCGTTCGAAGCAGGCGAAGCGCACTCCTCAGAACAGTTATACGGTAAAAATGTTAGACTACGCTCAGTCTGAGGTGGTTCGCCGTGTTGACGAGTGCGGTAATATGGTTATCTACGGTCCTCCCGGTACGGGCAAATCGCAAACTATAGTTAACATCATAAGCGATGCGATGAGCAAGAAGAAGAGAGTTCTCGTTATTTCGCAAAAAAAAGCGGCTCTTGACGTTGTTTATAACCGTCTCGGTCCTCTTAACGAGAAGGCTATGTACATAACCGACGAAACTAAGGAAAAAAAGAGCTTCTACGACAAGTGTCTTGATGCCCACCAAAAAGATATGATAGCCGCGCTTGTTGACGTTAATAAGCTTCAGGCATCATATAACGAGCTTCAGGGAAAAATCGATGCTGAGACTGCCAAGCTTGACAACATCTATCACGTTCTTAACGACAAGCGCCCCTTCGGACTTTCGCTTTCCGAAATGTACTCCTCCTCTACCATGCTTCAAAAAAACTCGGTAGACTACGGAATATACAATCACCTTATCAGCTCACCTGAAATAATGGCTCTTACTTACAAGGAGCTTAGCGAAGCGCTTCTCGATATAAAGGCTAAAAACCTTGAGGACCTTTACTACAACTACATTCAGGAGAAGGATAAAAACCCAATTATTGACTACCTTATTCCCGACGTTGATACCAATACTCTTTGCGAGGTAAGAGGAGAGCTTGCGGAAATACAGAAGTCAAGAAAAGGTCTTTTCAATACCGCAAAATACCCATTCTACCGTCAGGTTCTTGCGTATTATTACGAGCTTGAGAACGAAAAGGGTTATGATGCCGTTGTAAAGCTTGAGCGCAAATTCTCAAAGGAAAAGCCCGACGTTATCAAGGCGCAGCTCAAAAAGACGCGCGAGGCTATAGTTTCCTCAACTAAGGAATTCAACTGTCTTTACAGAGTTCTCACCCCCGAGGGATATCTTGCGGTTATCGATAATATTCTCCGCGGAAACACGTCATACATACGCCACGTTTCAGAGGCTCTTAACAATTATATTGACCTTCTTGACGTATCAAAGCTCTTTGAGAGCCTTGATAAGAATAAGACGGCAATACTCAACTTTGCTTACGGTATTTCGAAAAACCGTCAGAATTACGAGGAAATAATTTCAAAGCTCCTTGAAATACGCATTTATCATGAGGCGGCTAAATATGAGGACGAATGCAAGGAGGAGCTTTCCAAGATTGTTGATTTCCAGAACATCACGGCAAGAATATCACGCTTCAAGCAGGAGCAGCTTGAGGCATCCATAAAGCTTTGCGAGGGTAAAACGAGCCGCGACTACGAAACGCTTTATGAGAATTCCTCTAACAACAAGGATTATCTTTATCAGATATCTAAGAAGCAGAAGTTCTGGCCCATCAGAAAAACCATGGAGGTTTACGGAGAATTCGTTCTCACGCTATTCCCCTGCTGGCTTCTTTCTCCCGAAAACGTTTCTAATCTTCTTCCCCTTACGAAAAACCTCTTTGATCTCGTTATCTTTGACGAGGCGTCGCAGGTGTTTATAGAAAGCACTATCCCATCTATTTACAGAGGTAAAAACATAGTGGTTGCCGGAGACGCTAAGCAGCTTCGTCCCTCTACTACGTTTATGAAGAGATATCTTGGCGGTGATCCCGAAAACCAGGAGGATTACTCGGTTCAAGCGGCGCTTGAGGTTGAGAGCCTTCTTGACCTTGCTGTTTCAAGATATACGAGCGCAAACCTCACCTACCACTACCGCAGTAAAAATCAGGAGCTTATAGATTTCTCGAACCATGCGTTCTATGATATGACGCTTCAGATAGCGCCAAATATTTCGAGAAACTCAAAATCCCGTCCCATTGAGCGCTACAAGGTTAACGGAAAATGGATCGACAGAAAGAATACCGCAGAGGCTAAGAAAATCGTTGAGGTTCTCAAGGATATCTTCAAGACCAGAAAGAACAACGAAAGCATCGGTATTATAACATTTAACGCAGATCAGCAGTCCTGTATCGCGGATATGATAGACCGTGAATGCACTAAGGACCACGAATTCCGTTCCTACGTTCTCAAGGAAAAAATACGTATGGATAACGGCGAGGATACGAGCATCTTCATCAAGAACCTCGAAAACGTACAGGGTGATGAAAGAGATATTATCATATTCTCGATAGGCTATGCGGAAAACGAGCAGGGCAGAATCTATACAAACTTCGGCTCGCTTTCTGCCGAAGGAGGCGAAAACCGCCTTAACGTTGCCATAACGAGAGCTAAAACGAAGATTATCGTCGTGACAAGTATTGAGCCCGAGGACCTTAAGGTCGAAACCGCAAAACACCTCGGACCTAAACTTCTTAAAAAATATCTTACGTACGTAAGAGCCGTTTCGAAGGGTGACAACGAGGAGGTTCACGCAATACTTGCGGATATTGACTCCTCCGATAAGCAGTCTTCCTCTTACGCAAACCTAATTTCCGTTGAAAAGCAGATAAAGGAAAGACTCGAAAAGCTCGGCTATAAGGTTGACATCAACCTCGGTAACAGCAGCAGCCGTATCTCTCTTGCGGTATACGATCCCGAAACGGACAAATATCTCGTCGGCGTTGAGCTTGACCGTGATGCGTTCGCTTCATCGGAATCCTGCATAGAAAGAGACGTTTGCAAGCCTCAGTTCTTTGAATCGCGCGGTTGGACTCTTCTCAGAGTCTGGAGCCGTGACTGGTGGGCTTCTCCCACTAAGGTTATCCGTACGATAATCAACGAAGCGGAAAAGAACAAGAAGAATTCCCCTAAAAATGCAAAAGCCAAGGCATAAGATTATTTAAAATTTGAAATAAAGAGTCGGGATTTGCGGGAAGCTCTCCTGCAAAGCTCGGCTCTTTACACACATTTCCAGTGAAAAAACGGATATTTTTATCATTTACTTAAAAAAATCAAGTTTGTTCTTGAATTTTTCATAAATATGGTGTATAATTATTCGGTAAGTATAAAAAGAGTAAAAAAATTGAAAGGTATTTTAAAATGTTGAATTTCTTACTTGAATCCACAACGGGCAGCGGTGCCGGAATGCTCATTATGATCGCAGTGCTTATTCTTGTGTTTTGGCTCTTTATGATCCGTCCTCAGAAAAAGCAAGAGCAGAGAGATGCCGAGATGCGTAACGCTCTCGAGGTTGGTGACGAGGTTACCACCATCGGCGGTATTATCGGTAAGGTTGTTTCAATCAAGGGTGAGACCTTCGTTCTTGAGACTACAAGAGATAAGACCAAGATTCGTTTCCTCAAAGGCGCTATAAGAAGCGTTGACGTTAAGGCTGCCGATATCGCCGCTGCGGTTATCGCGGAGAAGAACGAGGCAGAGGCTGCCGCTACGGCTGAGTCCGAGACGGAAAACGTTGAGACTACCGAAAACGAAACCAAATAATTTCGTGAATAAAATAAAAGGCTTCCGAATATGTTTTATTAAAACGTATCGGAGGCTTTTTATTATGAAAAAAACAAGATCTTACTCGGCGGGCGGCTCGGCGCTTAAGCCGATTGCCGTAGGTTTCCTTGTAATCTGGGGCGCTTTCATTATATTATCGCTTATTATATCGCTAATTCTCTTTAACGGCGACGATCCCACGGAAAGAACTTCACTATTTTCTCTTATAGCCTTTATCGGAGCGGGAGCGATCGGCACTCTTATCAACAAAAGACTTTTCAAGTCGGCTTCGCTTAACGCGCCTATTATTTCTGCAGTTGCAGCTGTCATAGTGTACGTTGTCACTTCGGCAATCATATCCGGTAAAATCGGTATCGGATGTCTTATAAATGCCGTTTGCTTTATTCTTATATCGCTTCTCTTCTCTGCCAAGGGTAATAAAAAAACAAGAAAGGCATACCGCCGAAAATAAATCGGTGATATACCTTTGCTTTCAAACAGGTTTATAAAATCAAGCTTTTTTAACGGGCTTGATTTTTTTCTTTTCCAATGCGTTGATTTTTTCTACGTAGAAAGGAAGAGCCTCCTCGAAATTAACGCCGTAAAATCTTGAATTTTCGTCAGCCATGGTTTTCTTCATACATTCAAGCGTGAAGTCTACCGCGAGTGAAAGAGATTTCTCAAAGCTCATTCCTCGCATAAGCGCGCCGAGAACTGCTGATGCGTATATATCACCCGTTCCGTGATAGCTTACGGGAAGATAATCGTTAAAGTAGGAATAGTAGGTATCCTTCGTACTATCGTAGAAGTAAACTCCTATTTTTCCGTCCTCGAGCTGTATGCCTGTGAGTGCGGCTCTTTTTGCGCCGAGGTCGGTAAGCTTTTTGAGAACGTATCTTATGTAGTCCTCGTCATAATCGGGATTATACTCAAAGCCGAGCATAAAGGACGCCTCGGTAAGATTTGGGATAATCAAGTCCGCCCTTTTGCAAAGCTCTGCCATTTTAGCCGCAAAATCCTCGGTAAATCCTTTATAAAGCACACCGTTATCAGCCATAACGGGATCAATTACTATAAGAGTCTTTTCCGTGCCGAAATCGGTGAAGAACTTATCGACAAGCGCAAGCTGACGCTCCGAACCGAGATATCCCGTATATATAGCGTCAAAATCTATTTCAAGCTCGGAAAAAGTTTTTGAAATTGGCTCTATTTCATCGGTAAGATCGCAGAAGGTGAACTTCGGAAACGCCGTATGAGTAGAAAGCACAGCGGTAGGCATTACTCCGCACTCAACGCCCGCGGCGCTTATTATGGGTAACGCAACGGTAAGCGAGCATTTTCCAACGCAGGAAATGTCCTGCACAGTCATTATTCTTTTCATTTTATACCTCTTCTTTATCATTCGCTTCTATGGCCCTTACACCAAGCGAATTTAATTTTATTGAAAGCCTTTCATAGCCTCGTTTTATTATTTCATATTTCCCTATTACACTCTCGCCGTTTGCGGAAAGAGCGCACATAAGAGCAGCTACTCCGCCTCGAAGATCGGGCACATCGCATCTGCCCGAGCGTATATCCGAGGGTAAAATTACCGCTCTTGAATTTGATTTACAATGATGCACTCCGAATGAATACAGAGTATCAAGATATGAAAATCTGTTTTGCCAGACACACTCGTCGATAATTCCGCCAAAATATTTCGCCATGAGCGGAGCAATCTGAGGCTGAAGGTCGGTGGGATATCCCGGGTGCGGCGCAGTTTTTATGCGTATTGGACGCTCAGGCGCACCGTATGCCGTTATATCACCGCCGCTTTGCGAAATAGATATTCCCGCATCCGTTAGCGAGTTAAAGAATTCATCAAGCTCAAGCGAGGCAGATCTTTTTACCGTTATTCTTCCTTCCGTTAAAGGAGCTAATAGAAGGTAGGTTCCGGCTTCTATCATATCGGGAATTATTCTTGCCGAGCCGCCGTTAAGCGCGCTTGGAAAAACTCTTATTTTTTCTTTGAGAAATTCGATTTTCGCGCCTGAGGATACAAGATAATCAACAAGCGCTCTGACGTGCGGCTCCTCTGCCGCGCCTGTAATTTCAACCTCGCTATCGGCATACGTTGCCATCAGCAAGGCGTTTATGGTCGCGCCTACGGATTTTTTATCGAATTTTACCGTTCCGCCCGAGAGCCTTTTTGCGTAAAGCATTCCGTTCTTCAGCTCCGCGCCAAGCGAAAGAGCTGCGCTCACATGCATATCCAATGGCCTGTTGCAAAAGTTACAGCCTCCTATATCCGATATATCAAAAACGCCAAATCGCGCAAGACACGCTCCCATAAGATATGAGGAGGCGCGGATCTTCGAGGTCAGCTCCGACGGAGGCTTTTTGTATGAAATATTTCTCGTGTCTATTTTCAAGGTAGAGCCCGAGCGCTCAACCAGAGCGCCGAAATGCTCCACTATTTTTACCGCTATTTCCACATCACCTATATCCGCAACCCCGTAAAGCTCGGATACACCGAAATTCAAAAGCGTGGCAAAGATTATCGGCAAAGCGCCGTTCTTTGAGCCTGACGGCTCTATAACTCCGAAAAGCCTTTTTCCACCGCTGACCGTAATTTTACTCATAAAATGAAGCTCCTATACCCTACTTAAGATACTACATTTTATTCGTTATAAAAAACGGGGTTACTGTCAGCACGAGCGCAAAGAAAGACTATTAAAGAAAATTTGACGTTTGACTAAAGGAAGATGAATTTTAGCTTTCAGTCGAAGGCTATTTATCATTGTAATACGCGACGCAAAGCTTTACTACAAGACCGTAGCTGACTACGCCCTCCGTACCTTGCGCCTTCAGGTAGTTGTCGTTTACTGTATCGGAAAGCTTACCGAGCGTTTCGTTTCTATTTGCGTGATAAAACTCGTTTAAGGCGTTTATCTCGCCCTTTATTCTGCTATCGTATGACAAAACAAGCTCACGGTAAAGCTTTTTATCGGTTTTATAAAGCGCCGATGCTACGTATTCAAGCATATTCAAGTATCCCGAATATCTGACGTACGCGCTGTCAGCACGCGCGCAAACGAGAAATGCAACGAAATTCGCCTCGTCCTCACGCGCAATTCCGCGCTGATGCGCCATTTCATGCGCTACGGTATGAGGGATCGTATAATCGGGATAGTGGACGTTTACGTTAGACTCGCCCGTAAAATACGTATAAACACCGAGCAGATCAAGCCACGTCATTACCTTACTGAAATGCACGGGCTTAGCTGCGGAATCAAAGCTTTTTATATCAAGAGTCGGGAAATCTTTTTCAAGAGCTTCATAGCCGATAAGAGCTTCATCCGACATATCGGAAAAATCAATATCGGATACAGAGCTTCCGCTCTCCGAAAAATCTATTTCATCAAGAAGAGCTTCACACTCCTCTTTTAGAAGCAAAGCTGTTGAATATAGATTTTCTCCGGTTATTTCAACGCTTTCTATATTAAGCCTTTCCTGAATACGCATTCTGTTATAGCCTACTCCGAGAGTATAGACGTATCCCGTATAAAAGAGGGACAGCACGGCAAGAACACCCGAAAGAAATCTGATACGGCTTTTGCCATCACTTTTTCTTGCTCCCACGACTATAACGGCTATTATTATGACGGGAGAGAGGCATATAAGAACCTCGCCGATAGAAAACGGGACGACTGAGGACATCTTAGCAAGCGCCATCCTCACATAGTATCCGATATTTGCGCTTACCCACTCGGCAAACTCGCTGTTTCTTCTCGCGATAAACAGAACGAAAAACGAAAGGGCAGCAATCAAAAGCAATACTTTAGCAATATTTGACATGTAATTGTTTGCATTTTTTCGCATTGATCTACCTTATATCCTTTCCGTTTTTCTTTTTAAGCACTTTCCTTTTCGCCTCGACAGATATCAAAAATACAAGGAAAAAAATTCTTTTTTTCGCATAAAAAAAGATACGACAAGTATAGCACATTGCACATAAATTTGTCAATATTTTTGGTAAAGTTTTTCTTCACATCGCCTTGACATTTTCGAAACAGTTCTTTATAATTATTTTAACCTTTTAGGTTAATTTTTTAGGAGTGGGCTGCGCCCTAAGTTTACAATGAACAAAAACAAGATTTTATGTTATGAGGATTTTGGAGCTGTCGGAGACGGTGTGACCAATGATTTTGATGCTATTATAGCCTGCCATGAAGAAGCCAACCGTACCGGTACCCCTGTAAAAACCAAAGATGACGCTACATATTATATCGGCGGCGAGAACAAAAGCGCAATTATTAAAACTGACGTTGATTTCGGAAAAACGAAATTTATAATTGATGACAGAAGCCTTGAAAAAATAGACTCATACGTTTTTATTATTGCCTCTGATCATCCCGAATATGAGATAAAAATCGACTCTCTCAGCCGTAAACAAGCTAATCTCAATATTTCACACGAGGGTGATTTGTATATAAGAGTTTATGATGAGAATAAAAAAATCTTTATTCGAAAAGGTCTCAATATGAACTCCGGAACACCGCAAAGCGATTGCTTTATTCTCCGTGAGGACGGAAGCATTTATCCGTCTATAGACTGGGATTATACTACCGTTACAACGGCTATCGCAAGATCATGTAATGACGAACCTATAACCGTTAAGGGCGGTATTTTCACGACGGTCGCAAACGAAGCCGAATCCTTCTACAGATATCATCAACGAGGATTCTTGATTAATCGCTCGCACGTGACAATAGACGGATTCGAGCATTACGTCGAAAACGAAGGAGAGCACGGCGCTCCGTATCATGGATTCATAAGAAGTGAAAAGTCCTTTGATATTGTCATCAAAAACGCTACGGTTACGCCGAGATTTACCTATTACACAGCAAGCAGAGGAAATCCCGAAAAAAACGTTCCGATGGGCTCTTATGACCTGAGCTTCTGGTCATCAATCGACGTAAAATGCATTAACGTGAAGCAAACTATTGACGTCTCAAACAATAAATACTGGGGTGTTTATACCTCTAATTTCTGCAAAAATCTTTATCTCGAAAACTGCATATTCTCACGCTTTGATGCGCATCAGGGCGTTACAAACGCTTATATTAAGAATTGTACGCTCGGACATCAGCACATTCAGCTTATCGGACACGGTGAATTCATTATTGAAGATTCCAAGGTCATAACGGGAAAAGACTCTTTCATCTCTTTACGCGCTGACTACGGCGCACTTTGGGACGGAGATATTACTATAAGAAGATGCGAATGGTATACTACACCTAAAGACAAGTGTACTATCATTTCCGATAGCAACCCGGGAGATCACAACTTTGGTTATCAATGTATTATGGCGAACAACGTCGTAATCGACGGCTTTACGCTCTACATCGGAACCGATATCCCCGCGGAAAACACAAGATTTTCGATATTTGGCGAATGCGCGGGAGCGAAGACTACTCTTCCCTTCCCATACGTAACTCCCAAAACGCTTACAATATCAGACATTAAAACCGAAAACGGAGCGGAATGCGTAGTAACCTATGCTCCCGAAAACTATAAGGATCTCGTAATTAAATCAAACTGAGGAATTCTCTTTATGAACAAAAGGCTAAACGTAATACCGATAATCAGAGCTGCTATCGAAACGGTAAAGAGCCACGAGCTTGAACGCGGTACATACTGCCGTTGGCTTTGGCAAAACGAAAAGAATGACCGTGAACTCGGTATTAATGAATACGGCTGCGCAGATGCGATGAATATTCTTTATACAGTCAATGAATTTGACTGTGATGAACAAACGCGAAACTTGAGAGTCAGCGCTCTGCTTTCGCTTCAAGACAGCGAAACGGGAATGTTTACCGAGGCTACGCATCATCCGATACATACTACGGCTCATTGTCTTGGCGCTCTTCAGCTTTTTGACGTCAAGCCTCGCTACAAGCTTACAGGACTTTATCCCTATATGACAAAAGATGGGCTTTATTCCCTTCTCGACGGACTTAATTGGAACGACCCTTGGCCTGAGTCACATAAAGGCGCGGGAATTTATGCGGCTCTTGTTAACTCGGGGGAAATAACCGAGGATTTCAGCAACAATTATTTCAAATGGATGTGGGAAAACGCGAATGCCGACACGGGATTCTGGAAAAACGGATATACGGAAAAGTCTCCCTTGACAAGTATAAGATATCCAAACGGCAAAAACTCTCCCGATGCGGCTTATTCTTATATGGCCGGCGGTTTTCACTATTTATTCAACCATGAATATGCAAAAATGCCAATCCGCTATCCCGAAAAAATCATTGATTCCTGTATCGAAATGTATTACGGAGACGGTCTTCCGAAAAACTTCGGTAAAGCTATAAACTTTATTGAGGTGGATCTCGTGTACTGTCTGACTCGCGCTTCGCGCAAAACAACTCATAGGCGCTCTGAGGTTGTCGCTTTACTTGAAGATTTCGCCGAAAAATACGTTGATTATCTACTATCGTTAGACTATTCAACACACGACGGATTTAACGATCTTCATATGCTTTTCGGATCGCTCTCTGCTCTCGCGGAGCTTCAAGCGGCGCTCCCCGATAAGATAATTACCGAAAAGCCGCTTCGCCTTGTTCTTGACAGAAGACCTTTTATCTAAATTAAAAAGCTCAGGCGTATGAAATATCTTTTCTACGCCTGAGGCACTGCTAAAAATATTTTTCAAAGTTATTGACTTTTTCTCTTTATTTTGATATAATGTTTTCCGTGCTGTTAGCACATAGCGTTTTCCTAATCACTAAAAACGCTAAAATTGAATAATCGGGATGTAGCGCAGATGGTAGCGCGCTTGCTTTGGGAGCAAGATGTCGCAGGTTCAAATCCTGTCATTCCGACCATCAAGGGACGTTTGTCGCACTGCGATCAAACGTCTTTTTCCTTTCCTGTCAGATTCCAGTCTTTGATGTATGCTGCGCATACCAAATCTTGTTTCGCCTACGGCGAATGTTGCATTCCGACCAAAAAAAGACTGTAATTTTGATACAAAATTGCAGTCTTTTTTTATCCATTACGGAGTAATGGCATATCATCACCGCACGAAGTGTGGTGGATATCATCAAAAAGAGCGATTCATTTCGCTCTTTTTTGCATATCATCACGCTTTTAGCGTGTATTAAACCTCCGTAATGATGATATACAATGCTCCGCATTGATGATATACTCGTCCAAAAGCGAGATATACTCGTTTTCGGACAGATGATATACACTTTCTACGAAAGCGATTAAAGTTGCAAGCCTTTTTGTTTTTAGCAGTAAAATACAAATCGTTCACTTTATACCCCTTTCGTTCAATTTATGGGGAATCGTTCAATTTATGATTCAGTTAAATAAATTCTTGATTTTTGGTCGGATTATATGATATAATAAACTCGCCGATATATAAGAATTTATTTAGGAGAAATAAATATGTTTGGATTATTTGCTAAAAAAGTTATGAACGAAGAAGCCGCCAAGTCTTTTTGGAAATGGTTTGCAGAAAAAGAGGAGTGGATTATCAGCTGTATTTCCAATCACGAC
>SVUD01000023.1 GCA_015063445.1 Oscillospiraceae bacterium | reverse complement strand
CACTTTTCATTCCAATTGGTACCGTTGGTGAGATTTACGATACAAGTACCGTAACCAACGAGAGATATCGTATACTGAGTCTTGATATCAACGCCGTTAAGATCGAGAGCAGCGCCGGGCTGCGCGTCGGGAACTATTTCATAGTCCATAGCCTTGTAGAGATCATTTGCTACGTTCGCAACGTCGAGAGCAACGGTATACTTGAGAGCAAGAGCGCCGTTATTCTTGATTGCGTTACCCGAAGAGGTAGCCGAATCGGTAAACCAAGCGAACGTCGTTCAAATGAGCATAGTGAAGCAGAGCGCCAATAATAACAGCTCACCCGCAGATTAGCAGGCTTCTAAATCAGAATTTCATCTTCGCTTGACATTGGCTTTATGAACATTACAAAGTAAATCGGGAGATAGGTTACGTTACCTACGGTTTTAATTTCCCTCTCGTTTGATAAAACGTATCCGCATTTTGCGGGATATGAGCCGTCGAGAAGAAAATGATTAAGCGCGCTGTGAACAGTATAATCTCTTCCGCTCTTTACTTCTATCGGCAAAACCGAAAGACTGTCAAAATCATCTACAAGAAAATCAACCTCGCCGCGATTTCTGTTATCGTAATAGAACAGCTTGTGACCGAGAGCCTTTAATTGACCCGCTACGGCAGTTTCGTAAAGCGCTCCGAGATTTATGGAACGAACGTCGTCAAGTATAGGCTTTACGTTGTTTTTATATAGAATTCCCGAAAGCAAGCCGACGTCATTCATATAAAGCTTAAGCAAATTTTTATCCTGAGATTGCACTAACGGAAAAACGGGATTGGCGATCGCTTTCACTTCGAGCGATATACCCGAAGAGATGAGATAGTCAAATTCATCGGCATAGCTTGAAAAACGTTTACCTACGATGCCTTCAATATCCTTTACTACGATACGCTTTTTGGTGTTCTGCATAGTTGAAGGCAGCATATCGTAAACACGTTTGATTTTGAGCTTTTTCTCGGTATCGTATTTTGAAGCGTCCTCACCGTAAAATCTTATTATATCCTCTTGAATTTTACGAACCAAAACAACGTTTCGCGTGCTCAAAAATTCATTAACCGCATCGGGCAGACCGCCTACTATCAGATACTTTCTGAATAGATCCATAATCTTCCCGTGCATAGCTTCATCGAGAGACTCACGTGATAAGAACTTCTTTTCAAGCGCGGATATCGCTGTGGCGGAAAAACCGTTTGCGATTAAGAACTCTTCAAAGTCGAGCTGATACATTCTCTTGATTTCAATAGAGCCGATGGGAATCGAGCCTGTTTTGGCAAGAGTCACGCCTAACAGTGAGCCCGATACGATATAGGAATACCTATCGTCTTGCTTTAAGAATTTGAGCAGGGTGATAAACTGCGGATATTCTTGAATTTCGTCAAGAAATATAAGCGTATGCTTTTTGTCCTTCATACGCTCCCCCGCTACAGTGCTGAGTGTAAAGTAAAAATCCTCGACAGTGCTCACGTTTTCAAAGAGCTTTGCGCCCTCCTTGTCTTGAACGAGGTTGATTTCGACGTAGCCTTCACCGAAAAGCTCTTGTCCTACCTTGCGGATTATATATGATTTACCGATCTGACGAGCGCCGTCAATTACGAGAATTTTATTGCTGTTTGAAGTCAAATATTCCCTGATAAAGCTTTCGATTTTTCTGAAAAGCATAACCGCCACCCCCGATTTTAACATTTTTCAATAGTATTATACCACACTTTTTTACACTTTTCAATATATTTTCAAAACATTTTTAAACACTTTTCAATATATTCCTAATATGTTTTTTACACTTTTCAATAATTATTCATCGCTCGCCAATAAAAAAATACCACGGCATAGGCACTTTTTTAGCAATCCGCTTTTAACGGACTTTCGCAGTGCTTACGCCGTGGCTTTTTATTTTTTATTCGCCTAATAAATAAGCTTTAAATGTGAATTCAGCAATCAAAAACACTCAGTGTGTCTTTATAAACCGTGAAATTACTGAACGTTTTCAAGGACATACGTTGCGGTTCCGTCAGTGGCTACCTTGCCATTAGGTCCTATTAAGGTACCGTTCTTGAAGGTAACGTTAGAGTTACCGTAAACCTTGAATACGCATCCGTCGGTAGCGAGACCAACGTACGTAGAGGTCAAGGTCTTGTAATTGAGGTCTATAGTAATATTTTTGTCGTCGATTCTGCAACCCTCAATAAACTCGATGTCCTTAGCCGCAACTATAACGTCACCGTCTTTTGCGGCATTGATTGCATCGGAGAACGTGAGGTAACCGGTCTCGCCTATGTATGCCTGATAATCAGCAACAACAGTCCAAGTGCCGTCACCGTTATCTACAGTGTAGTGATAAGGTCTGAGGCTTCCTGCGGGGGGATTGAATTCAAAGGTACCGCCTGCATAAAAACCGTTGTCAACGAAGGTGCAGTCATCGAACGTTCCGCCCAAAATCTCAAAGCTGTCGAACGTACAGTTCTTGATATTACCGCCCTTGACGGTAACTGCGTAGAAGTCCGAGTCATAGAAATCGCCGTCAATGATTACTTCGCCGCCGAAGTTGAATACAGCTCCTTCAGTACCCGCAATTTTACCGCCGCCGGTAAGAACGAGCGTACCTTCAGCCCTTAATGCATAAAGCTTAGAGGAAGTAATAGAGTTGCCGTTAAGGTCAAGCTCGGTGCTTACACCGGAAGGAACCGTGATAGTTATGGCATCTGTAATGTCCTCTGTCAAAAGAATCTTACCGCCGTTTGCGAGAGCGTTCTTAAGCTCTGCGGAAGTGGAAACGACAGTTCCGTCATACGATACTGTATATGTACCGTCGCTGTTTTCTACAACCTTGTAACCATCAGCCACAAACTTGGGAGACTTATCAAAGGTACCGCCGGTTACAGTAACAGCTCCGCTACCGCCCCAAGTGTCAACCATATCGGTTACGTATCCTGTGAACGTACCGCCGGTGATGTCTACCTTACCTGCCGCGCAGTAAACGGGAAGTCCGCTATCGAGCTTACCGTCAACGTTAAAGTTATATGTTCCGCCGTTAACGGTTGCGTTGCCGCCACTTATATACAGAAGCGAGCTGGTCTGAGGAAGATTACCGTTCTGAATATAGGTTCCGCCGTTCAACACCATAGTGCCGGTGGAGGAGATAACTCCGTGATCCGCAGATATAGTTCCATTGTTAATAGTAAGATCTCCGCTGCTGATAATAGCGTAGGTCTGATCGGCATTTGCAACAAACTCACCGCCGTTGATAACCACGGTAGAGTTGGAAGCAACGTTAATAACCGTAGCGCCGGGAGCTACATCGTCATCTGCCGCTATAAATTTACCGCCGTTGATAACTGCTTTACTACCGGTGTAATTCCAAATAGCTCCGCCGCCGTTTGTGTCAATAGCGGAATAAGTACCGTTCTCTACGACAAGATCACCGTAGTTTGCGACTCCACGTCCTACAACGGTTCCGTTACCGGTGAGAACCAAAGTACCGTAGTTGCAAATGGGATAGATGTGTTTCTCGGTGCTGCCATTCTGATATCCGCCGTCAATAGTCTTGCCGTTGAGGTCAAGCTCAACCGCAACGCCTACGGGAATTTCGAGAGGAGAGTCGTTAGCAGAAATATCGCTTGCAAGCTTTACAATTCCGCCTGCTTGAAGGGCGGTTGCAAGAGCTTCGGCAGTCTTTACCTCTGCAACGTAATCAGCATCAATGTCATACTGATCGCCGAAGCTATCGGTCTCGGCGGTGTTCTGAGTAGCGATGATGTGAATCGAGAAGTCTGTACCGATAGAGAGTCCCTGGTACTCGTTTCCTGCGGTATCCTGCATCTTGAAGGCGATAGTGATGGTATCAGCCTTACCTGCGTCAAGGTTGCCTGTTCCGGTGGTATCAAGTCCCGCAAGAGCCTCGGTAAGAGTGCCGAGCTTCTTGTCAGCGGTAAGAGCAGAAGCGTTTGCAACCTGAACCGCGGGATCAGCGTAGTAAACGTCGATCGCGTCGGAAAGCTTTGAAACCTCTCCGTTAGCGATTATCTGAACCTTGTACTTAAGAGCAAGAGTGCCCTCGTTTGCGATCTTGATGTGGCGAACCTCGGTATAGCCGGGCTCCCATGTGTCGCTATTGAATATAGGACCTGTGGTAGCGTCAGTCCAAGCCGTTGCAGTGTCGGCAGGGTCAGCCTTACCGTCTGCCCAGTACATTCCAACGTTAAGAGTACCGGTCTTGATTACGTTACCCGAAGAGGTAGCCGAATCGGTAAACCAAGCGAACGTCGTACCGATGAGCATAGTGAAGCACATGCAAAGAGCAAGTATACTTGCGACTAAAGCTCTTTTGGTAGAATGTCTTTTAGTCATTTTTATGACCTCCTTAGTTTGAAAATAGAATAATTTGTCGAGTTAAAAATGCTATAATACACAATTAAACTCACAAATTTAATTATTTGTTAAGCTCATAAGTTCCGTGCCATTGAGCCTTATATGTCCACTTTTCATTCCAATTGGTACCGTTGGTGAGATTTACGATACAAGTACCGTAACCAACGAGAGATATCGTATACTGAGTCTTGATATCAACGCCGTTAAGGTTGATTACGCACTTGTCGGTGGCATTCTTCAAAGTAGGAGCAATAGCGAAGGGGCTGGTAATGCTTGCGTCAGCGCTGATAGAACCGCCGTTCATAGTGAACGTACCGTTCTCGATAATAACGCCGTAAGCCGTAGCATACGTAACAGCCTTTATAGGCTCTTTTATAACGAGATCACAATTGTTAAGAACAACGTCACCGTTGGTGATATAAATTGCGAACATCTCGCCGCCGCTTTCACCCGTTTGCTGATTCTCACCGTAGCTACCCCAGTTGTTGGTGCTTACCTTAACGTCGTTCAAGGTAACGGTAGCGCCGTTTTCAACGATGATGGTAGCGGGATCCTGATACGTAACGGGAGTTCCTGCTATCTCACCGCTATCGATGATAGTGAGATCCTCGGTTGCCTTGATTGCCTTAACGTCAAGGTTCTGACCGTTAAGGTCGATGGTCGTGGGAGCCTTAACTTCAACGGTATCGTCAATAACCATATCGTTTGCGATCTTAACGTTTCCGCCGTTTGAAAGAGCCTCTACAAGCTCAGCCTCGTTGGTAACGCCATAGAAAGCGTCCTTATCGTACTGATTGCCGAAGCTATCACTCTCTGCGGTATCCTGAGTTGCAAGAACCGAGAGGCTGAAGTTTACCTGACCGTCCTGGTAGTCGTTGCCTGCGTTCTCGTCCATATGGATAGCGAGAGCGAAGTAATGAATTGCGCCAACCGCAAGAGATACGTCACCCGAAACGGACTGGTTGCCTTCTACAACAGCAGCTCCGCCCTTAAGGTCAAGAGTATCGCCGGGCTTTGCGTCGGGAACTATTTCATAGTCCATAACCTCATAGAGATCATTTGCTACGTTTGCAACGTTGAGAGCAACGGTATACTTGAGAGCAAGTGAACCGTTATTCTTGATTGCGAGGTAAGCAACCTGAGTCTTGCCGGGCTCCCAAAGGGTAGCTCCGTTGTTGTTCTGCGCTATTGCGCCTTCGCCGAAGATGGGCGAAGAGTTTTCGCTGATGTCCTCGTAGTCTGTTCCATTGTGCATAAGAAGCTGAACGTCAAGAGTACCGGTCTTGATTACGTTGCCGCTCGATGTTGCAGAATCTGTAAACCAAGCGAACGTAGTTCCAATGAGCATAGTGAAGCACATGCAAAGAGCAAGTATGCTTGCGACTAAAGCTCTTTTGGTAGAGTGCTTTTTAGTCATTTTATTGACCTCCTTTAAATTAAAATTAAACAGTCTCAGAGTTAAAAAATAACTCGATATCATAAATATAGCATATTTTTAACTATTTGTCAATAGAAAGAGTTAAAAATGCTATAATACACAAAAGAGACAGATAAAAAGGAGGCGAAAGAATGAATATTGGCGAAAAAATACGAAACGCGAGAGAAGATATGGATTTATCGCAAAGAGACATGGCAAACCTTATACCGATGAACCAGTCGAACTATTCAAAAATCGAACGAAACGTTCAAGAGCCCAATCTCGAGCAGCTGCGCAGAATTTGTCAAATTCTTAATCTTGATCCTCGGTATCTTTTAAATCTCGGAGATTATTCTTCCATCATCGACTCGGACATAAAGCTTTTGAACGATATAAAGGAGTTTATAAAGGAGCATAAATCGTAGGAGTGGCGGAGAGAAAATTCACAAAAATTCAGTAAAAATTCACTTTATTCGCAAAAAAACGAGTAAAAATTTACTTTATTCACAAGCATTTAGTGAATATTCGCTTTATTCACTTGACAAAAGTGAATTTTTGAGGATATACAAAGTGCAGTTTTTCGACCTTAATTTCTTAATATTGGTATTAAAAAAGACAGAAGAAGGAACAAATCGCTTTGAAGCTAACGTTCTCTCTTCTGCCTTTTTTATTTGTTACGCCTAAATGACGCAACCTTCTTTATTAGTTTCGTTTAAATTAAACTCACGGATTTAATTATTTGTTAAGCTCATAAGTTCCGTGCCATTGAGCCTTATATGTCCACTTTTCATTCCAATTGGTACCGTTGGTGAGATTTACGATACAAGTACCGTAACCAACGAGAGATATCGTATACTGAGTCTTGATATCAACGCCGTTAAGGTTGATTACGCACTTGTCGGTGGCATTCTTCAAAGTAGGAGCAATAGCGAAGGGGCTGGTAATGCTTGCGTCAGCGCTGATAGAACCGCCGTTCATAGTGAACGTACCGTTCTCGATAATAACGCCGTAAGCCGTAGCATACGTAACAGCCTTTATAGGCTCTTTTATAACGAGATCACAATTGTTAAGAACAACGTCACCGTTGGTGATATAAATTGCGAACATCTCGCCGCCGCTTTCACCCGTTTGCTGATTCTCACCGTAGCTACCCCAGTTGTTGGTGCTTACCTTAACGTCGTTCAAGGTAACGGTAGCGCCGTTTTCAACGATGATGGTAGCGGGATCCTGATACGTAACGGGAGTTCCTGCTATCTCACCGCTATCGATGATAGTGAGATCCTCGGTTGCCTTGATTGCCTTAACGTCAAGGTTCTGACCGTTAAGGTCGATGGTCGTGGGAGCCTTAACTTCAACGGTATCGTCAATAACCATATCGTTTGCGATCTTAACGTTTCCGCCGTTTGAAAGAGCCTCTACAAGCTCAGCCTCGTTGGTAACGCCATAGAAAGCGTCCTTATCGTACTGATTGCCGAAGCTATCACTCTCTGCGGTATCCTGAGTTGCAAGAACCGAGAGGCTGAAGTTTACCTGACCGTCCTGGTAGTCGTTGCCTGCGTTCTCGTCCATATGGATAGCGAGAGCGAAGTAATGAATTGCGCCAACCGCAAGAGATACGTCACCCGAAACGGACTGGTTGCCTTCTACAACAGCAGCTCCGCCCTTAAGGTCAAGAGTATCGCCGGGCTTTGCGTCGGGAACTATTTCATAGTCCATAACCTCATAGAGATCATTTGCTACGTTTGCAACGTTGAGAGCAACGGTATACTTGAGAGCAAGTGAACCGTTATTCTTGATTGCGAGGTAAGCAACCTGAGTCTTGCCGGGCTCCCAAAGGGTAGCTCCGTTGTTGTTCTGCGCTATTGCGCCTTCGCCGAAGATGGGCGAAGAGTTTTCGCTGATGTCCTCGTAGTCTGTTCCATTGTGCATAAGAAGCTGAACGTCAAGAGTACCGGTCTTGATTACGTTGCCCGAAGAGGTAGCCGAATCGGTAAACCAAGCGAACGTAGTTCCAATGAGCATAGTGAAGCACATGCAAAGAGCAAGTATGCTTGCGACTAAGGCTCTTTTGGTAGAGTGCTTTTTAGTCATTTTATTGACCTCCTTATAATGTTGTCATATTGTGTTAAATGCCTCCAATATGTACCCACATTATAGTTAAAGTACCCCCTTTTGTCAAGTTTTTTTGCCGAAAAAAACGCCGATTTTCACCCTTTTTAAACGACTTTTTTCGCAAAAAATGAGATAGCAAAACACAATCAAAAATATGTCAATTTTCTTTTCACCTTTTTCATAAATGAAAAGGGGACGCATTTTTACGGTACAATTCGCAAAAATCCGTCCCTTTTGGTTTGGGGTTATAAGTCTCGCTATGCGGTGAAGTTCACTTCGTGAGTGAAGTTATCCTGCGGACAGTGAAGTTAAGATTGCCCTACTGACTGTAACTTGTGCAAAGCACAATCATAGCCGTGCGTAGCACATCATAACTCATAACTTGCCCAAATGGGAAATCATAGCTGCGTGTTTTCCGCCACGGAGAACAGGCTCTTTCCTTTTTCAACATAAAAATCAGACGCCGCCTTAAGTCTTTCCCTGCAATAATTATGCTCGTCATAAATACCGACCGTCATAAAACCTGCCTTTTTTGCGGTTTCAAGCGCTATAAACGAGTCCTCAAAAACGCACGACTCGGCAAGATTGCCGCCAAGTCTTTTCATTGCTTCGAGGAAAACGTCGGGCTTATCCTTGCCCGCTCCGACCTCGTTACAGGAAACGGTGAATTCGAAAAGGCCGTATATCCCTTGAACCTCAAGGGCGTATTTCACGTATCGCGGCTCGGTTGCGCTCGCAACGCACATCTTAACCCCACGCTCCTTAAAATACCTCAAAAGCTCAACAGCGCCTCTCTTTGCCGAAACTCTCGTGCCGTAATGCTCCTCTATCATACCGTTAGCAAGGGCTAAAATATCATCGGCAGAGGAATTATCGGGCTTGTATCTTTCGTATAAAAGCTCGCTTGCGTCCTTCAGGGTTATCGTTCTTATCTGCTTGTCTATGTCCTCGTCTACCTTGAAATCACGCGTCCCAAAATACTTTTCGCCAAATTTCTGCCAGAAATAGCCCCAGTATCCGAGCGAATCTATAAGTGTTCCATCCATGTCGAATATAGCGTACTTTATCTTTTCTATCATTACTTTGTACCTTTTTAGTGTCTTTGTGTTTATGCCGTCCATGTGCTCCTTTGCGGCGCAAATACTTGCGTGGTGCTTTTTCCTATCTTTTTCCGACACGCCTATGGGGTTTGGCGAGCGGAGCGCCGTTTTTATATGCCGACAAAAGTCCTTTGCATTCGTCAGCCGACTCCGACGAGAAAATAAAATGAACGCTGCCGACACGCGCGGCGTCAAGCTCACGCTTTTTATCTCCCATATAGGTTAGAGAGGAATTGAAGATTATATTTCTATGCTTATATTCACGTAGCATCGGGAATCTCATACCGAGTCTATCGGTAAGAGCCGCAGAGCCGCATTTCTCGCAGCCGAAATTATCCTTGGTGAAGCATCTTTCGGTTATCATAAGCGGAATTCTGCCGAGCGTGATAACCGAGCCGCCGATATCCCTTGCCTGAGGGAGCGTTAGCTCGGGAGAAAGCACTATGCTAAAGATACCGAGCGCCGAGTACACGCTTGCCGTGTATTTATTAGCCACGTTGAGTCTGAAATCTGCCACGGGTTCGAGCCTCGCCTCACGGACGAGTGATAAATGCGATACGTTTCCTAAGAGAGCGTGCTTCGCTCCGAGAGTCCTTGCCAAAGTTAGCTCCGAGCGTACCTCGTCCCACTCTCGCTCCATAATTACGGGCGGCAAGTACACCCCCGTGACTTCTTTTCTCATATTTTCGGAAAGCGTCTTGTAGTCGAGCAGAGGCACAAAAACAACGTCTATACCCTTTAGCGCCGTGCAGTCCTTTGCCATAAGAGTTGAAAGTACGTCGGTCTTAAAGAAGAGAGCCGTGTTGATTTTCTTAAGCTCCGCCGCTTTATATGGCAGCGTTACCAAGGTATCGGGGGCTCCTTCGTTTTCCGTTCCCACTATCTTTGATAGCGGCTTTGAATACTCCGAAAGAAGCTTATCAGCCGCCTCTCTTCGAAGAGCGTTTATCTCCGAGGGCGGAAGGTTAAGCCCCTCGTCAAGCTCTATTTCTATATCGCTAACGTCGAGGGAAAAAGGCGTATTTCCCATTTTTGAAAGCCTTGCCGCAAGCCCCGGAGAAGTCAGGGGAGCGTTCTGCGCCGCATTCGGTACAGAGCCAAATACTTTGACGGTTATCTCTCTTCCCTTTACGTTATCCCAGCGTGAAAAGACTTCCGCGGTAAACGAAAGTTGACATTTTTCGCCATTTTTAAAAACAGCCTTAGCCTTTATAGGCAGCTTTGCGAGCGATAGAGGCTCGCTTTTTATCTCACGTGAAGCCCTTTTATCGTCCTCGCTTCTGACGCCCGTCATAGCTAAAAAGAGCTTCTCGGTAAAGTATCCGTCGGTAAAGCCGCCGCGCGAGAAAACGGACGCCAAGCGGCGTTTTTCCTCTTCGTTTGCCCCCCTTCCTTTGTCAAGAAGGGTTCTGTATATCCTTGTGACCTCGTATACGTACTCGGGGGATTTCATTCTGCCCTCTATCTTAAGAGAGGAAACGCCCGAGCCGATAAGCTCCTCTATGTGATTTGCAAGTGAAAGGTCCTTTAAGGAGAGTATGTATTTCCCTTTGTTGTACGGCAGTCTGCACGGCTGGGCGCATTCGCCTCTGTTTCCGCTTCTTCCCCCAACCATAGAGGAGAAAAGGCACTGCCCCGAATGGCAGACACAGAGTGCCCCGTGTAAAAACACCTCGCACTCGGCATTTGCCGCATCGGTTATTTTTTTGATATCACGGTATGAGCATTCCCTTGCTAAAACGACTCTCGTTATGCCGAGGTCGGCGGCAAAGTTCACGCCCTCCGTGTTATGCGCTCCCATCTGCGTTGAAGCGTGAAGCTCAAGCTCGGGAATTTCCCTTTTTATGAGAGCCGCAATTCCGACGTCGGCAACTATAAGCGCGTCGACGCCTATTTCGTGAAGGAGCCTTGCGTATTCAAGAGCGTCGTTTACTTCCTTGTCGAAAACGAGGGTGTTAAGCGTAACGTAAAGTCTGACTCCGCTCAGGTGACAGAGCCTTACCGCCAGGCGAAGCTCTTCTTCGTCGAAGTTCTTTGCGTATGCCCTTGCGCCAAAGCGCTTACCGCCGACGTATACCGCGTCAGCGCCGCCGAGTATTGCCGCCGAAAGCGATTCCATATCCCCCGCGGGAGATAAAAGCTCGGGAAGTTTTCTCGTTCTTTTCATAGCTGCTCCTTTCGTTAATTTTCTATTATCTTCGCTCTTCTCAGCGCCAGAACGAGCGGCGGTATTACGAGAAGCTGAACTATAACGCCCGGCAAGGTCTCGGTAAAATATCCCGAGATAAAGAGCGCGGTGCTCCACTTTCCCATAGCGCCCGTGGCAAAAAGCACGGTCTTTACCGCGCCGCCCACAATTCTTCCTATAAGCATAGCGGAAGCGAGCGACACGTAGAGATATGGCGCTTTCTTCGGCAAGAGCTTATAAAGAATTCCGAAGGCAAGAGCGTAAGCCATAAGCTCAAACGCCATTGAGAACGCTCTCGGAAAAAGAAGCGGAGAGCCGAAGATGAGCGAGCGAAGAATGGGTGAAAGAAAAGCGAGAGCGCCGCCAAAATACGGGCCGATTATTATGCCGAGCAAAAACGCGGGAATATGCATAGGACAGAGCATTCCGCCTATCTCGGGAATAGCTCCCGTGACGAAAGGCAGAACGAAAGCCAACGCCAAGCACATCGCCGCAAGGCATATTTTGAGTGTTAATTCTCTGTTTTTGTAAGCTTTTCTTTTCATATTTCGATAAGATTGTATTCGGTGGTTCCTATTCCGAGCTTAACGGCGCACTCAACGGTGTACTTGCCGTTTCTCGATTCTATTCTCTCGATAAGATGTCCCTTGCCCTTGTCGTCGCACTCATAAACGAGGTCAAGACAAGCCTTGTCAAGCGCAACGGGATCAGTTGACGCAAGAATTCCTATATCCGCAATGCAGGGGTCCTCGGCAACGGCGCAGCAGTCGCAGTCAACCGACATATTTTTCATCACGTTTATATAAATAGCCTCGCCCGAGAAGTAGTCAACAACCGATTTAGCGGCGTCAGCCATAGAGGCAAGGAAGCTATTGTGATCACCGTCAAAGCTTAACACGGGGTCACCCGCTCCGTGAATATACTTCTTTCCAAAGGAAGAAGCAAAGCCGATTGAGAGCTGCTTAAGCGCTCCGCCGTAGCCGCCCATCGGGTGTCCCTTAAAGTGCGAAAGCACGAGGGTGGAATTATACTTTTCAAGGTTTTTGCCGACGTAGTTCTTCTTTATAACCTGTCCCTCGGGAATATCGAGTATCATATCGGGGCCCTCAGCGTCAAGAAGGTCGGTCTCGAAATACTCGCTCCAGCCGTGCTTTTTAAGTGTTTTAACGTGGCGCTCGGTGGTATTTCTGCCGCCGTCGTAAGCCGTGTTACACTCGGTAACTATACCGCCCGACGCCTTAATGGTGGGCGCAAAGAACTCGGGCTTTATAAAGTTCTGGTTTCCAACCTCGCCCGAATGAACCTTTACGGCAACGGGAGCCTTAAGCTCGCCGCCGCGCTCCAAAACTATAAGATCGTAGAGTCTTTTGCAGGACTCGGGGGTTATTTCTCTTGTGAAGTATACGTTTGCCATATATTTCTCCTTATTAGAAATTTTCGTCTTTTAAAGGCGCCTTTCGGCAAATGCTTTTTGCGCAGATTTTTTGTTGCTTGTAGCCACAACGTCCACACCCGTGTCAAGAACGTTCTCGATAAGCACGTCGCCAATCTTAACGCTTGCGGGAGCGACGGTCTTGTTTATTTCCTTCATAATATCGAACATAAGTCCCTTCGGAACGTTGCCCGCCGTCTTACAGCTAACAACCTCGCCGTCGGCGCATCTCACTGTGCTTGTTACGACACGCTGAGGGTTAGTGCATTCATTTATAGCGTAGGTCTTTCCTCTCGGGCAAAGATTTCCCGAAACCGAGATGACCTCGCCGCCCTCGGTAAGCTCGCATGAAAGAGCGCAGCCTCTGGGGCATACTATACAAATCAATTCTCTTTTCATTTTCAGTCCTCCTTACTTAAGCTCGACCGTAAGTGTTCCGCCGAGCGCCGCCGCGTCGGTAATCATCTTTTCGGTAAGCTCAACGGTCTCCATTTCACCGGGAGCGAGCTTCTGCTTTTTCTTTTCGTAAAGCACGGTATCGCCAACTCTCACCGTAACCTTTTTATCACGGTAAACGTCTGCGACTCTGAAATAAACTCTCGTATTTTTAACCTCGGTAATTCTCTGAGGAACGGTGTATCTCACTCCGCCCGTTGCCTCGAGGCTTATCGAAACTGTCTTATTTCTCTCGCCTCTTATGAATTTAACCGCAGCCTTACCCGCAATAGCCGATTCCTCCGAAACGTAGTCGACGAGGTCGTGAACGTGAAGCACGTTACCGCAGGCAAATACGCCCTCTATCTCGGTTTCCCTATCGCCGTCAACGACCGCTCCGCTCGTAATTCTGTCAAGCGCGATGCCCGCATCCTTGGTAAGCTCGTTCTCGGGAATGAGTCCGCAGGAGAGAAGAAGCGTATCGCAGGGGATATATTCAAAGGTCTCGGGTATAGGACGTCTGTTCTCGTCAACCTTACCTATGGTAACGCCCTCGAGTCTGTCCTTACCGTGAATTTTAGCAACCGTGTG
This sequence comes from Oscillospiraceae bacterium, assembly GCA_015063445.1. Next base: position 15,692 of record SVUD01000023.1, on the reverse strand, counting down.
GCTGAGCATAAGCGGAATGCCGAAGTCGTTGAGGCACTGCTCGATATTTCTCGCAAGACCGCCCGAATAGGGCATAAGCTCGCAGACCGCCTTAACCTTTGCGCCCTCGAGAGTCATTCTTCTCGCCATAATAAGCCCGATATCGCCCGAGCCTAAAATAACTACCTCACGGCCGGGCATATAGCCCTTCATATTAACGAACTTCTGCGCCGTTCCGGCGGTATAAATGCCTGCGGGTCTGTGTCCCGCGATATTGAGCGCTCCCTTGGGACGCTCACGGCAGCCCATCGCGAGAATAACAGCTCCCGCGCGGATTTTAAAGATACCCTCTTTCGTATTCTGAGCGGTAACTACTCTGTCGGGGGAGATAGAGGTTACCATAGTATCGGTCATAAACGGTATGCCGTATTCAACGACCGTCTTTTCATATCTTGCGGCATACTCGGGGCCGGTAAGCTCCTCGCCGAAGCGGTGAAGTCCGAAGCCGTTGTGTATGCACTGGCGCAAAATTCCGCCGAGCTTATCATCTCTTTCGAGAATGAGTATATCACGGAGTCCCTCCTCGTATGCGGCAACAGCGGCAGCCATTCCCGCAGGACCTCCTCCGACTACGACAAGGTCGCACTTAATTTCCTTTATAGCCTTAGTCTTAACGCTCATCACTTAACCTCCTTGGTCTTTCCTATATTTATATAGGACTCGCCGCCGAATTTGGTTATCTCGGTATAATCGACACCGAGCTCACGCGCAAGTATCTCCACCACGTAAGGCGAGCAGAAGCCGCCCTGACAGCGTCCCATTCCCGAGCGTGTTCTTCTCTTAACACCGTCAACGTCACGCGCGCCGGGATTGGTGCGAATGGCGTCTATTATTTCACCCTCGCTCGTCATCTCACATCTGCAAATAATGTGAGCGTATGCGGGATTTTCTTCAATTATAGCGTTCTTTTCCTCCTCGGAGCACTCCTTGAAGTAGTGCATCGGGCGGCGTGTAGCGATAAAGCTCTTCTTCGGCGTAAGCGTCAAGCCCGCCCCCTGGAGAAGCTCTCTTACGTACTCCGCAATAGCGGGAGCGGACGAGAGACCGGGGCTCTCAATTCCCGCGCAGTTAACGAAGCCGTCACGCTCGTTTATGATAAAATCACCCGTTGAGCCAACGCTTCTGAGACCCGTAAACGAGGTTATCGTCTTGCCGAGATTTATGCCCTTTACCTGCTCGGAGGCGCGCGCTCTTATGGTGTCAAGTCCCTCAATGGTGGTGGACTTATCCTCCTTGTCCTCTATGTTCTCAGCCGTAGGACCGAGAAGAAGGTTACCGTCAACGGTGGGAGATACGAGAATTCCCTTACCCATTTTAGAGGGGCAGCGGAATACAGTATGCGAAATGAGCGAGCCGCACTCCTTATCGAGAAGCATATACTCGCCTCTTCTCGGGAATACGGTGAAGCTTTCGTCGCCGACGAGCTTCGCAACCTCGTCCGAATAAACGCCCGCGCAGTTTATAACGTATTTTGCGAAAACGGTTTCTTTTTCAGAGGACACCTCGTAGCCGCCCTCGACACGCTTTATTCCCTTAACCTCGAAGCCGAGCTTAAGCTCCGCTCCGTTATCCATAGCGTTTCCAATCTCCGCCATGCAAAGCTCATAGGGGCAGATTATAGCTCCCGTCGGAGCGTGAAGAGCCACTGTTACACCGTCTCCTATCGAGGGCTCTATCTTAAGTATCTCTTCTCTTTCGAGGATACGAAGTCCCTCAACTCCGTTTTTCTCTCCGCGCACGAGAAGCTCATCAAGAGTCTTTCTGTCCTCTTCCGAAAATCCAACGACGAGCGAGCCGTTTCTCTTATACTTAACACCAAGCTCCTCAGCGTATTTTTCCATCATCTTCGAGCCTCGAACGTTCATTTTCGCCTTAAGAGTTCCCTCTTTAGCGTCAAAGCCCGCGTGAACTATCGCGCTGTTTGCCCTCGTTGCGCCCATGGCAACGTCCGAGCATTTCTCAACGATACAAACGTCAAGCTCATATCTCGAAAGCTCTCTGGCAACGGCGCCGCCGACAACGCCCGCGCCGATGATTACTACATCCTTCATTTCCTGCTCCTTTTTATATTGAATTTGCGCCCACGCTCACGCACGCTTGCCTAAGCCCACGCACTCACGCATACACGCATTATTTTAAAGCACCATTATATTATGACACAAAAACATAAATCCGTCAAGACGTTTTCCGTCATTTTAAAAATATTCCAAACAAGGATTAAAATTCAAAATATGATATAAATTATACCCGATAGGGTATTGCTTTTCAAAAAACTAACGTTTTTATACCCTTTAGGGTGTAAAATGTTATAAAAATATTGACTTTCAATGATATGAAAGCCTCGCTTGAAGAGCTTATTATCAGCGGAGCCTCAAAATTAAAAGGACAACTTACTCATTAAGAATTCGGATAAAAGCAGCACAAAAATAAAAAAATAAATACGAGATAGACGTTGCATTATTTTGCAATATCTACCTCGTATTTTTTATGCAAGTTAAAGTATTAAATGAAAGTCCCTACGAAAACTTTATTTTACGACAATAATAGAATTTTTGAAAAATTCAATCAAAAAATCCATAACACCATTCGAAGCTTGAATCGTGGCAATCATCAACTCATCGGTATCAACTTCTGAAAAGTTTATATCATATCCGTAGTGCCTAATTAACTCTGTAAAATATATTCGCTGTGTCCTTCCATTGCCCTCACGGAATGGATGAATATAATTAATATCATTATACAAATAGGCAATGCGAATCGCAAACTCTTCAAATGTTAAGCCTTCTAAGTACCCATTTGTCACTTTCGCAAAGCACTTAGTGGCAATGTCCTCAATGGAATCGGCATCAAGAAATTTAGTTCGCTTTTTTGATATATCAACCCTCCGAACTTGCCCTGCCCAGTCGTACAAATCACAAAACAAAAACTCATGTATTTTTTTAAAGTGGGTAAAATCAAACTGATCATCTATAGCTTTTTCCTCAAGCAGCACTGCTTTTGCAAAGGTTATCTGTGCCTCAATTTGTTCGAGCTTTTCTTCGTCACGAATGTTTAATTTATTTACGAGGCACGTCGTACCTTTGTAGCAGTTATCCGAGGACGGATTTAAACTATACGCCATACGACACAACCCCATTCGTTATTTGCTTCATATATTCTTCAAAGGTGATTTCTTTTTTCAAAAGCTTCTCGCAAAGCTCTTTGCAACGTTCAGAAATATACATACCTTCCATATTTATGGATGCCTCGGCGTTTTTCATCGCCTTCTGCAATGCCGTATTAGTCACAAAATCACCTCCGTTTTTCGTATTATTAGTTTAGCATAGAGTTTAAAAAAATACAATACTTTTCATCAAATTTGCATCACAATGATTAAAGAGTCCGTGAAGACAAAATAATCACGGACTCTTTTTTATTAACTCTTATATTGGCTTGGCTATGTAGCGAACAGATTTTGAGCAGAGTTTTTTCTTTGCAACCCGAAGGCGTAGTTACCTACGTCGGAGAGAGGAAACGAAAAATATGCCAAAATATGAAAGCCATGTAGCGAACAGATTTTTAGCAGAAATTTTCTGCGATAATCAAGTGTAAGCGAGTCTGTGCTTGCACAAGCGAGACACACGCAGATTGCTCCGCAAGCCTACGCAACTGCGTAGGAGGCGCATTGCGCCATACCGACGCAAGTCGGTTGCGAGCATGGAGTACAGGCGTAGTTACCTACGTCGGAGGGAGAAAACGGAAATTTATGCAAAAATATGGAAGCTACATAGTTAGATGGTAGCGGATATTACAGCCTTTATCGTATGCATTCTGTTTTCAGCTTCCTCGAAAACTATTGACTGCTCGGATTCAAACACCTCGTCTGAAACCTCGAGGTATTCAAGGCCGAATTTCTCGCCAACCTCTTTGCCTATTGTTGTTCCGAGGTCGTGGAATGCGGGTAAGCAGTGCATAAACACGGCACCCGTGTCAGCATTTTGCATAATTTTCTTTGTTACGGCATAGGGCGAAAGCTCGTCTATTCTCTCACGCCACGCCTCAGCAGGCTCACCCATAGAAACCCATACGTCAGTATAAATGACGTCGGCATTTTTGGTTGCCGTCATAGGATCGGTCTCAAATTTTAACACAGCTCCGCTCTTCTCGGCAAGCTTCTTGCATTCCTCGATAAGCGCTTTATCGGGGAAATACTTCTCGGGAGCGCAGGCTGTGAAGTTCACGCCCATTTTAGCGCAGCCGACCATAAGCGAGTTGCCCATATTATAGCGAGCGTCACCCATATAAACGAAGTTTATGCCGCGAAGCCTTCCAAAATGTTCCTTAATGGTGAGAAAATCGGCAAGTATCTGCGTTGGGTGGAACTCGTTTGTAAGTCCGTTCCATACGGGAACCTTCGAATATTTCGCAAGTTCCTCAACGATTTCTTGACCGAAGCCACGGTATTCGATACCGTCGTACATTCCCGAAAGGACACGAGCCGTGTCAGCTATCGTCTCCTTTTTGCCTATCTGCGAGCCCGTGGGATCAAGGTAGGTCACACCCATTCCGAGATCGTACGCCGCAACCTCGAAGGCGCAGCGTGTACGTGTGCTCGTCTTTTCAAAGATGAGCGCGATATTCTTGCCCTCGCAAGTCTTGTGCGGTATTCCCTGCTTCTTCTTAGCCTTGAGGTCTGCCGCAAGGTCAAGAAGGTATTCTATCTCCTCGGCAGAGTAGTCGAGAAGCTTCAAAAAATCTTTTCCTTTTAAGTTTATCATCGTAAAATCCTAACTTCTAATTCCTAATTCCGAATTCCGCATTCCGAATTCCAAATTCCGCATTCCTAATTCCGAATTCCGCATTTAAATTAAAGTACCTTCGACAAGAACGACTTGAGTCTATCGCACTTAGGATTGTCAAACAGCTCCGCGGGGGGCGCTTCTTCGGCTATTACTCCTTCGTCGAGGAATATAACACGGTTAGCCACTTCACGAGCAAATCCCATCTCGTGAGTGACCACTATCATCGTCATTCCCTCCGAGGCAAGCTCCTTCATAACGTCGAGAACCTCGCCTACCATTTCGGGATCGAGCGCCGAGGTCGGCTCGTCAAAGAGCATAACAGTGGGCTCCATGCAAAGCGCTCTTACAATAGCGACTCTTTGCTTCTGACCGCCCGAAAGCATATTGGGATAATCGAGCGCTCTGTCACTGAGTCCAACTCTTTCAAGAAGCTTCATAGCCTTAGCCTCAGCCTCTTCCTTTGAGAGACCTTTAAGCATCATAGGAGCTATGGTAAGGTTTTTCAAAATTGTAAGGTGCGGGAAGAGGTTAAACTGCTGGAAAACCATTCCCATTTTTTGTCTATGTAAATTAAGATTTACATTTTTGTCCATCAAATCCTCGCCGTCAAAGATAATGCTTCCCGAATTTGCCTGTTCAAGAAGATTGAGGCAACGAAGAAAAGTAGACTTTCCCGAGCCTGACGCGCCGATAACGCAGAGCACGTCGCCCTTATGGATATTTATATCGATTCCCTTTAAAACCTCAACGTCATCGAAGTTTTTAACAAGACCCGAAACGCTGATGAGAACTTCATTATTTGTTGATACGTCTGTCACTCTTCTTGAGCCTCCTTTCAAATACCTTGAGAAGCTGAGTCATACCTATAACGAGCGTCAGATATATGATTGCCGAAAGCATAAGAGGATTAAACGCGTCGTAGGTGTTGTTTCTTATAAGGTTTACGCCTCTTGTGAGGTCCACCACGGCAACGTATCCCGCAACCGAGGTTTCCTTAAGAAGCGCTATACATTCGTTTCCTATCGCGGGAAGAATGTTTTTTATCGCCTGAGGGAATATTATAGTTCTCATAGCCTGCCACTTGGACATACCGAGAGAGCGAGCCGCCTCCATTTGTCCCTTGTCAACGGCGTTGATACCGCTTCGTACAAGCTCAGCCATATAAGCGCCCGAGTTTATACCGAACGCGATTATGGCTACTATTATGCCGTCCGCGCTTACCATAATTACAAAGAAGAATATAAGAAGCAGCACGGTAATCGGAACGCCTCTTATGACTGTCGTATAAAGGTCGCAGAGGAAGTTAACTATTTTAAGCTTCGGGTTATCCTCGGAATAATACTTAGCGACAGCGATAAGAACGCCAAGCACAACGCCGATAACAAGCGCGCCGAGTGTGATGAGAAGCGTATTACCGAGTCCCTTCACAACGTACATATAATTTTTTTCCTCGATGAACGTCTGCTTAAGCTGGTTCACCCAAACCTTTTTGGTTGCGTGCTTAAGCGCCTTTTCCGTTCCGAGAAAAACGGTCTTATCGTTTTTGTCGTAGATAAGCTCCCCGTCGCTTTCCTTAGCCATTTTCTCGAACTCGGAAAGAACGGTTTCCGCCGCGGCGCTGTTTTTGCAGTAGCAGATCATAATTTTTTCGCCCTTCTCGTTCTTTGCGGTAAGGAAGGACTTGAGATGATCCTCAGCGCCTATCTTTTCAAGCGCCTTCGCGTCGGCGTATATAGTCGTTTCATAATAATTCGTTTGAAGAATGCTTTCGGTCTGTCTGACGCCCTTGATATCCTCTACGCTCTGACAGGACGAGAAGGACAGCACGACCGTAAGCATAACTGTAACGAGCATTAAAAATGCAAAAATTCTTTTCATAAAATTCTCCGTTATCGGTTGTCAAAAATAAAGGTTGGGGTGTACCATTTTCGGTCACCCCTAAGCCTTATTTTAAATTATTTCTCGGGAGCCACGTAGGTTTCGCCGTACTTCTCGAAAATGCTCTTAACGGTTCCGTTCTCGATAAGCTTAACGAGGATCTCGTCGATCTTCTCAACAAGCTCTTCGTCCTCAAAGTTGAACGCGAACGCATAGGGCTCTTCGGTCATCTTCTCGGTGAGGATTACAAGTCCGTCGCCCTCGTTAACCATCTGCTTTGCGGTGAGGTCGTCAACAACCCACGCCTGAACCTTATCGGTGAGAAGCGCGTTCTTTGCGTCGGGGTTAGCCTTGAAGCCCATAATGTCGTAGCCTTCCTCGGAGCAGAAGTCCTCAGCCGTAGTACCCTCCTGAACGGAGATCTTCTTGCCGTCAAGGTCTGCCTTAGCGTTAATGCCGCTGCCTTCTTTAACAACGATTGCCTGAGCAGCTACGTAGTAAACCTCTGAGAAGAGAACGTTCTTCTTTCTGTCCTCGTTAACGGTGATACCGGAAACTCCGCAGTCATACTTGCCTTCCTGAACGCCGGGGATAACGGAATCGAAGTCTATCTGCTCTATCTTAAGCTCGTAGTTGAGCTCCTTGCAGATTTCCTTTATGATGTCAATCTCGATACCAACAACTTCGCCGTTTTCAAGATTCTCGAAGGGGGGGAAGTCGGGAGAGGTCGCGATAGTGAGAGTACCTTCGTACTTGTCTTTCTTACAAGAGCCGAGTGTGAGCATTGCTCCGCACATAAGAGTGAGAGCGAGGATGAGTGAAATAATCTTTTTCATTTTGTTATTTACCTTTCTTTTTTAAATAATTTTTTGTGTTTTTAATTTGTATATCGACCGAATCGTATCCGGTTGAGCCTGCCGAAATTCTCTTTTTGACGCAAGCTTCAAGAGAAATTTCCGAGTACAAGTCATCACCGAAAACGTCGGAGTATTTTTTATATTCTTCAATTGGCATATTGTCAAGCACGCAGCCATGCTCGATACAGTGCGCTACGATCTCGCCGACCGTTTTGTACGCGCTTCGGAAGGGTACGCCTCGCTTGGTAAGGTAGTCCGCAAGGTCGGTGGCGTTTATGAAGCCTCGCTCTGCCGCCTTGTACATATTCTCGCTCTTGACCTTCATCGTTCTGACCATAGGACAGAACACCTCAAGGCACTTAATAACAGTTTCAAGAGCGTCGAAGAGCGATTCCTTGTCCTCCTGCATATCCTTATTATACGCAAGCGGAAGGCCCTTAAGCATAGTCAAGGTTCCCATAAGGTCGCCGTAAACTCTGCCGCACTTGCCTCGCACAAGCTCCGCCATATCCGAATTTTTCTTCTGCGGCATTATCGACGAGCCCGTGGTATAGGCATCGTCAAGCTCCACGAATGAGAACTCCCAGCTCGACCAGAGGATTATCTCCTCGGAAAATCTTGAAAGATGCATCATTATTATGGAGAATACCGAGAGAAGCTCTACCGCAAAATCTCTGTCGGAGACGGCGTCTATCGAGTTTTCGGAATATCCCGAGAAGCCGAGAGCGTCAGCGGTAAACTGTCTTGAGATAGGATAAGTAGTACCCGCGAGAGCACACGCCCCGAGGGGTGAGTAGTTCATTCTCGCTCTTGCGTCCTCAAGCCTTGAAACGTCACGCTTAAGCATTTCGGCATAGGCTAAGAGGTGATGCGCAAAAATTATCGGTTGAGCTCGCTGCAGGTGAGTGTAGCCGGGCATAATATCGTATTTATGAGCCTCGGCAACCTCGGTTATCGCCTCTATAAGATTTAAGAGAAGCTCGTGTACCGTGTAAGTTTTTGCTCGCATATAAAGTCTTGTATCGGTTGCGACCTGATCGTTTCGGCTTCTCGCCGTGTGAAGCTTCTTTCCAAGCTCCCCCGTCCTCTCGGTGAGGACCTTTTCGACGAACATATGCACGTCCTCTGCCTCGGGGTCTATGAGAAGCGCTCCCGACTCAATGTCAAGGGATATCTGTTTTAGCTCCTCTGCAATCCTCTCTGCCTCGTCGACGGTGAGAATTCCCGCCTCGCTAAGCATCGAAGCGTGCGCTATCGAGCCTATGATATCTTCCTTGTACATTACCGAGTCAATGTGTATCGACGAGTTGAAATCGTCGGCTATTTTATCAAGTGAGCCTGCGGTCCTTCCCGCCCACATTTTATTCATTGTTACACCTAATTTCTATATATTCCGATTAAAACCGCACGTTTTGTAAATAACTGTTTTCATATTCACATATTTACGGTTTGTGTTTCTTACTTCTTGTTCTTTGCGTTAACCTGAGCCTGAACCTTGATGGGAAGACCGAAGAGGTTAATAAATCCTGCCGAGTCAGCCTGATTATAAACGTTATCCTCGCCGAAGGTAGCAATCTCCTCGGAGTAGAGCGAGTAGTCGCTCCAAACGCCCGCCTTGATTATGTTGCCCTTATAGAGCTTAAGCTTAACCTTACCGGTAACGTTTTCCTGAGTCTTATCAACGAAGGCGGAGAGAGCTTCTCTTAAGGGTGTGAACCACTGTCCGTTATAAACAAGCTCCGCAAAGGTGATGGAAAGCTTCTGCTTTTCGTGCATTGTCATCTTGTCAAGACACATAGTTTCAAGATAATTATGAGCCGCATAGAGAATAGCTCCGCCGGGAGTTTCATACACGCCGCGGCACTTCATTCCTACAAGACGGTTTTCAATGATATCGAGAAGTCCGATACCGTTTGCGCCGCCGAGCTTGTTAAGCTCGAGAATGATGTTCTTTGCGCTCATCTTCTCACCGTTAAGAGCGGTGGGAATACCCTTCTCAAAATCGAGGGTTATGTAAGTGGGAGTATCGGGAGCGTCAATGGGAGACACGCCCATTTCAAGAAAGCCCTTCTTTTCGTAAAGAGGCTCGTTGCCGGCATCCTCAAGGTCAAGTCCCTCGTGAGAGAGATGCCAGAGGTTTTTATCCTTAGAATAGTTGGTTTCTCTGTTTATCTTAAGAGGAACGTTATGCGCCTCGGCATACTCGATCTCCTCTTCTCTCGACTTAATGCTCCACTCTCTCCAAGGAGCGATGATGGGCATATCGGGAGCGAACGCTTTTATAGTAAGCTCAAAACGAACCTGGTCGTTACCCTTACCCGTACAGCCGTGGCAGATAGCGTCTGCGCCCTCGGCAAGAGCGATCTCTGCTATTCTCTTTGCGATAACGGGACGTGCAAACGACGTACCGAGCATATATTCCTCGTAAAGAGCGCCTGCCTTAACGGTGGGAATTACGTAATCGTCAACGAACTCCTCTGTAAGATCCTCAATATAGATCTTTGAAGCGCCCGTCTTTATTGCCTTTTCCTCAAGGCCCTCGAGCTCGTCAGCCTGACCGACGTTACCCGAAACCGCGATAACCTCGCAGTTGTTGTAATTTTCCTTAAGCCACGGAATGATTATCGAGGTATCAAGTCCCCCCGAATACGCAAGGACTACCTTTTTGATTTGCGATTTATCCATTTTTCCTCCGAATAACCTGCAAAGCCACCGAGCCGCGCGGAACATACGAAAATTTACAGCGCACGTTTTATCCTGTGAGCAAACGGTAATGAGCTTGCGGTTTTGTGAATTAATATGCACATATTGTACCACTATGCAAATAAATATGCAATAGTTTTTTGCAAAAAAATTCATTTTTGTTAAAAAATTATACATTCTGCATACATTAATATGAATATTTTAGCCATTTCGCTATGAATAATATGAATATTTATGCATTTTATTCATCAAACAATGCATATTTTAAATATTTTTGCTTCCCCAAGAACTCAGCTTTAGATGTAAATAGCTATATATTTCCCTTTAAAGTATATTTTTTACAAACTATCCATAAGAAGAAAATCTTTAAGCTTAATATGTCTTACGGCGCTGGTTGAATAATCTATATCGTCGTTCGTGATAATTATCTTCTGAGAAAGATTATCGATATTCTTGAACGCGCTGAACTCTCTCGTATACGCCTTATCCTCCGCCACGCTGTACGCTACCTGAACGTAGTACTGCTTTGAGCCCTTCGTTACCAAAAAATCAATTTCTCTGCCGCCGTTATTGTAAACGTAGATCTCATATCCCATATACACAAGCTCGTTATAAACAACGTTCTCGAGATTATGCGTTATGTCAAAGCGGTTATTCATGCAACGGATAGAATTGAAGCAAACGTCGGTATTATATATCTTTAAGAAATAAGAAAGCTCCTTTTTCGTCTTGGTTGAATACTGCTTTACCGATTCAATAATATACGCCTCTTCAAGATAAGAAAGATATTTCATTATCGTATTTACGGAGCAGCTCTCATGCTCTTGCTTGATATAATCTCTTATGGAGTTTGCGGAAAAAATTCTGCTGTTGCTTCTTAAAACGTAATTTACAAGACTCTTAAACAGACCTTCTTTTCTTATCTTGTACCTTCTTATAAGGTCGTTTATTACTATAGTTTCATCCAAATCGTTAAGATATCTGTTTCTCGCGTCCTCGGTATCAAACTCAAAGCGCTTAGGAAAGCCTCCCCAAACAAGATAATCTGTTACCGACGCCTCTTTTCCAAGCTCCTTTGAATATTCCAATATTTCCTTGTAAACGAACGGTCTTATACGGAAGGATACGTATCTGCCCGAAAGCTCTTTTGTGAATTCTCCCGAGAGAAGCTTTGAATTAGAGCCCGTGATGAACAGCGAGTAATCGTAAAGCCTGAGGGTTTTACAAGCGTCCTGCCAGCCGTCAAGCGTCTGTATCTCATCAAAGAAGAGATAGCACTTCCCCTCTCTTTTGTTTTCGGTAACGTAAGAAATCAAGTCGTCCGCACAGGATATATTCGCAGACGTTCTTTTATCCTCAAAATTCATATATATAACGTTATCCGTTTTTTGTTTTATTTCCTCTATTATCTGCTCCATAATAACCGATTTTCCGCATCTTCTGATACCGGTTATAATTTTTATCAGATCGGAATCGTAAAATGGGCGAACCTTTTCAATGTAGTGTTCTCTTTTAATCATTTTCATCACCTCGAGTATATTATACTGAAAAATTTTCGCATTGTCAAGAATATTTTTCAGTACTACTGAAAGATTTTGCATTGTTTTGTCAAATCTTTCACTACTACTGAAAGATTTTGCGTTGTTTTCTCAAATCTTTCAGTACCGATAGAGGCTTTTTTGGTTTTCTTACGCGCTTGGCGGAGCGCAAACGTATTGACAAAAGCTCGCGGGCGTGATATAATTCTAAAAAACAATAGCGCGGCTGCGCTCACACGGGCGCACGTACGCACACGAAAACAAGAAAGGTAAAAAAATGAAAAAAATACTTGAAAAGCAGGGCTTTATCTGTGATATGGACGGAGTTATCTATCACGGAAAGAAAATTCTTCCCGGCGCAAAGGAATTCGTTGACTGGCTTATAGAGAACGGCAAGAAATTCGTTTTTCTCACAAACAGTCCCGAAAGAACACCGCACGAGCTTAGCATGAAGCTCGAGAGAATGGGACTCTCGGTATCTGCCGACCATTTCTATACGAGCGCTATGGCAACTGCCGAATTTCTTAACAGCCAGGCTCCCGGCTGCACCGCATACGTTATCGGCGAGGCGGCGCTCTCGAAGGCTCTTTACGACCAGAAGATCTATATGAACGACATAAATCCCGATTACGTTGTTATCGGTGAGACACGTACCTACTGCTTCGAGAAGATAGAAAAGGCTATCGAGCTTGTTAACCGAGGCGCAAAGCTTATCGGCGCGAATCCCGACACCGTCGGAGTGACCGAAACGGGCATTATGCCCGCCACGGGCTCGCTCGTCGCTCCTATTGAAATAGCGACGGGAAAGAAGGCTTATTTCGTAGGTAAGCCCAACCCCGTGATGATTCGTCACGGTCTGCGTAAGCTCGGCTGTCACAGTGAGGACATAGCCTTTGTCGGTGACAGAATGGACACCGATATTATTGCGGGTATCGAGTCGAACGTTGACACGATCCTCGTCTTAAGCGGCGTTACGGCAAAAGAGGACATCGACAGCTTCCCCTACCGCCCTAAATATATCTTTAACGGAGTTGGGGATATTATTAAAGCGTGACAACGCCTGTCACGCAATGAATTGCAGCCTTGCGGTTGCGTGAATTGACACTGCGTGTCATGAATTGGCTACGCCATGAATTGCGCCGACGCGCATTGAAAATAAGAAATATGTAAATCAAACGTTGCTTTTTTGAGAGTTAAATCTAAATATAAGCCTAAAAAAGACGAGATAGACAGTGCTTGATTTTGCATTATCTATCTCGTTTTTCTTTTAGCTTTTAAAAACAAAAGCTGTTTTTTTATTATTACATCATTGTTTATTTTATTTCTTGCTCTAAGGTTAAAAACATATCATCGGCAAAAAATTCCTTCTTATTCACGACTTCTAAATTTACCTTTTTACTCATATGGACTTACTCCTATTTATCTTCATTATGCCACTTTTCCAAGACCTTTTCGACCTCGGCAATCAACTGTTCCTTATTTGGAATATACAATACGTATTTAGATGCAAAAAGATTATTTGAAAGACCGCCAAGGGCGTACTCTGCATCGATACTGTTTTTATCTGTGCAAAGAATAATACCGATAGGCGGGTTGTCATCACTATCGTTGACCTCGTTTGCGTAATAGTTGAGATACATATTCAGCTGCCCTACGGCTTCCGGCATAAGCTTTGTGGTTTTAAGTTCAATCAAAACGTAAGAACGCAAAATTTTGTTATAGAAGACCATATCCACATAGTAATGGTGATTTCCGAGAGTTACGCGCTGTTGCGTTCCCACAAACATAAAGCCTCTGCCAAGCTCAAGCAAGAATTTTTCAATTTGCTCAACGAGCGCCTTTTCAAGATCGCTTTCAAGAAACGGCTTGTCCTCAGGAAGTCCTAAAAACTCAAAAACATAAGGATCGCGAATAATATCCGAAGGTTTTGCAATTTCGTTGCCTTTTGTTGCAAGCGACATCACCTTTTCCTTGTTTGCTTCACCGCTTGAAAGAAGCAACCTTTCAAATAACGAGCTTTCAATCTGACGACGAAGCTCGCGAACAGACCAACGCGCATTGATACATTCTTTTTCATAAAAGCTACGCTTTTGCTCATCGGATATAGCGTGAATCTCGCAATAATGCGACCACGATAACTGTCCAGACACTGTCTGGACATCTTTATGCGTTAAATAAAACTGACACATATTGGAAAGATTGGAGCGTGAAAATCCTTTGCCAAACTCGGTTGTCAGCACCTTAGAAAGCTGACGTAAGGATTGCTTTTCATATTCAACATCACCGATATGCAACGCTTCATCTTCAACTATGATTTTGCCTATCTGCCAATAAGTATGCAAAATGGTTGTGTTGACTTCAACGGCAATTTTCTGACGCGAAGCTTCAAGCAAACTCTTAATTTGTTCAACGAGATTATTATTTATCAGTTCATTCATAGGTTGCCCTCCGATATCATAACGACAGCAATATCTATCATTTTTATTATACCATATTTTTGCCCAATAGTCAACGATTATTAAGGGTTATTATTATCCCGGCGATTGTCAAATTTTCAATATTAACATGTTTCGCTTTTGAAGAAAATTTATAACTTTTGGACTTTGTCAAAAAACTTCGCCTTAGGACCTGAAGAACCTCCCCTCTTAAAACAGGGCATTTTGCTCGATTTTGTTGTTCAAGCCATACAAAAATCCGAATGCCCTACACCCGAAAATTCGGAACCATACTGCACCTACAAGTTTTTTTCTTTGCAATGGAATTAAAACGGACTCCATTAGCAACATCACGGTAAATTGACACCGTGTGTCATAAAACCTTTACCATGAATTGCGCCGACGCGCATTGAAAATAAGAAATATGTAAATCAAACGTTACTTTTTAAAGCATAATCCGAATATATGTAACAAAAAAGACGAGATAGACAGTGCTGAATTTTGCATTATCTACCTCGTTTTTGTTTTAGCTTTTAAAAAACAAAAGCTTCTTTTTATTGTTTAATCATTGTTTATTTTATTTCTTGTTCTAAGGTTAAAAACACCTCAGCGGCGAAGAATTCCATAATCGTAATCTCAAGTCCGTCACAAAGCTTTTTTAAAGTGGAAACCGTAACGCTATTATTTCTTCCACTCACTATATTGTTAAGCGTTGATTGCGTTACACCCGAGATAATTGCAAGCTTGTTTATCGTGATATCTCGCTCCTTACAAAGATCTATAATTCTCTTTCTGCACGCCTGTCCTATAGTCATACCAACACATCCTTTCGGATATATATTAACTCATTTGAATTAAAAAGATTAACTCAAAAGGGTTGACTTTGCATTTTTAGTGTGTTATAATGACAATCGATAGTCGAAATTAGATAATTTCAACATACTATATAACAAAAAACGAGATTGAGGATTTTAAATGCAAGGAATAAAACGAGAAATAGATCACGTTGGCAGAATGGTCATTCCAATGGAAATGCGGAAAGCGCTTGGGATAGAATTCAACTCAGAAGTTGTGGTTTCGCTATCAGACGATTCCATTGTTGTTAAACCTAAAAATGCAATTTGCGCACTTTGCGGTCATAAAATTCAGAGCACACAAATTGTCCGTTTGTGCAGTGACTGCATTTCTCGGGTTAAAGCACTCCCCGATTAACAAACAAAAAAGAGATAACAAAGCAATCCCCGGATAAAAACGGTGAGCGCTGCGGGCACCTACCGTAAAGCAGTTTTATATCAAAGCAGAAAAGGGACGAGATTTTCTCGCCCCTTTTTCACACGATCTTGCTTGCAAGGTATAGTGTGTTATACGATATTTTGTTTTCGGAAGGAATATAAGTGATGTTTTTGCTTGCGCAAAAGTGATGTTACTCACTTCGTTCGTAATGATGTTGCTCCCGTTGGT
>SVUD01000091.1 GCA_015063445.1 Oscillospiraceae bacterium | reverse complement strand
GCTCGGTCTTTGCAAAAAAATATATTGACGCGATACTTTCATATCAAAGACCGAGCGGTTGGATATGTCCCTGCCCGGACGAAAAGATTCCGACTTATGATACGTGGGCGGTTCAGCTTATATCAAAGGTTTTCGTAGTCTATTACGACTGCTCTGGAGACGAGCGTATTCCCGAATCTATCTATAGAATGATGAAGAATTACTACGACCTTCTCTCCGAGAAAAAGATAAAGCTCTTCAACTGGGGCAAATACCGTTGGTTCGAGGCATTCGTAGCTATCCGCTTTCTTCTGAAAAGGTACGACGAGCCTTGGATTTATGAGCTCGCGAGAATTCTTAAGGCACAGGGTATGGATTATTCAACCGTCACTGAGCTTTGGAAAAATCCTCTTAATAAATGGACCTATGACACTCATATAGTAAACCTTACGATGATGCTCAAATCCGAGGCTATTTCCTCGGAGATTCTTAACGAGCCCTATACGAACAGCGCCGAACGTCTTTATACATTACTTAAGGAATACAACGGCACACCCGTTGGAATTTTTACGGGTGACGAATGCCTTTCGGGGCTCAGCCCAATTCAAGGCACGGAGCTTTGCTCGGTTACGGAGCAGATGTATTCTTATGAGTGGCTCTACGCTCACACGGGTGACAGCCGCTGGGCAGAGGAGCTTGAGCTTCTCGCCTTCAACGCCCTCCCCGCTACTATAAGCGACGATATGTGGACTCATCAGTACGTGCAGATGAGCAACCAGATAGCCTGCAAGAGATTCCCCGGCCGCTCGTTATTCAGAACTAATAACCACGAGGCGCACCTTTTCGGACTTGAGCCGCACTTCGGCTGCTGCACCTCGAACTTCAATCAGGGCTGGCCAAAGCTCACGCTTTCCGCCTTTATGCATAACGGCGACACCGTAATATCGGCAATCGCGATTCCCTCGACCTTAAAGACAGACGGACTTTCAATCGCTCTTAAGACGCGCTACCCCTTCGAAAACAAGCTCGAATACACCGTCAAGACCGAGAAAAACGTTTGCTTTAAAGTGAGGATACCCTCGTTTGCGAAAAATCTTTCGGTAAACGGCAGAGCATATCCTCATACCGAAGAGCTTTCCTTTGATATTACGGCAGGAAAGAACGAAGTTATCAGCATTGAATTTGACACGGTTACGGAGCTTGTTCAGCGTCCTCACGACTTAAAATGCGTAAGATGCGGCTCTCTCGTATTCTCGCTCCCCATCTCCTATGAAAAGAAGATGTACGAATACGAAAAGAATAAGGTTGAAAGAAAATATCCTTATTGCGACTATGAATATCTACCCACTTCAAAGTGGAATTATGCGTACGCATCGCCTCTTTTTGAGGTTGAAAGACGTGAAATATCCGACATTCCCTTCAGCTCACAGAAGCCTCCCGTTGTAATTAAAGCGAAGGTTCGGGAAATAGCATGGGGCTTTGAAGAGGGCTTCGACTCGGTATGTAAGAAAGCTCCCGACTCACGAGCGCCCGTAGGAGAAACAAAAGAAATAGAGCTTTATCCCTACGGCTCGGCAAAGCTGAGAGTTACCGAGCTGCCGCTTATATAACAGATTAACCTTCAAATATCAAATATAGAAAACACAAAAACGAGGATTCCGTTTTCGATACGAAGTCCTCGTTTTTCGCTTATTTGCGAACCTTTATTTACAAAACTCACTTTTATCGGTTTCTATAATTTCATATTTTGCGTTCTCGTCGTCAATAATAATCTCTTCGGCAAACGGAAGCTTGATAAATCCGCTTCTTGGATTTTTTATGCTTATTACAGGCGAGGTGAGCGTTGCCTCAACGTCGGATTTTTCAAAGCTTAAATCCGCGCCCGTCATTTCGCAATCAATAAGCTTTAGTCCCTTGCAATAGCAGAAGGGCTGAGTTCCCGAAATTCTGCAATTTTCAAAGGTTATATTCTCGGCATACCAGCCGAGATATTCCCCGTTAACCACCGAATTTCTGACCGTAACGTTTTTTGCGTGCCAGAATGCGTCTTTAGTGTTAAAAACACAATTTTCAAACACGGAGTCGGTTATATACTGGAACGAGTATTTACCGACAAGCTCAACTCTGTTAAATTCAAGCCCCGACGAGCGCATCATAAAATATTCGCCCTCGGCTGAGGTATCCGTCATTTTTATGCCCTCTACCGACCAACCGAACTCGGAGGATACAATATCGCTCGTCTCGATTTCCACATTGCCGCATTCACGCAACGCCTTTATTCCATGAAGCTTTGACGAGGATATCTTTATATTATTCGAATACCAGAGCGCCGCGCGGCAATTCTCGCTAAGCTCGGTATTTTTTATACTCAGAACGTTATCGTGCCAGAAGGGGTATCTTAAATCGAAAAAGCAATTTTCAACGACTATATTACCGCTCTCCTTAAGCGCGCTCTCTCCGTCTCTCTCGCCTTCAAATCGGCAATCCTTAACGCATAAATCAAAGCTTCCGTACAAGGCTCTTTCACTATCAAATGTTTGTTTTTCTGTTATCTTCATCGTTTTTCCTATTTTGATCTGTTTTGAAATCATTGTATCAATCACGCTGTCCATTATAGCACAAAAACAAAGTATTTGCAACTTAAATTTAATAGAACGTAAGAAAATAAATGTGAGGATGCCAAGCTTAACATCCTCACACGTCTTCGGGTTCGTCCGAATTTAACTTATGATTATCGTATGTCGTTGGTAATTACCTGAACATATCAACAATATCATCAACCTTTTCTATCCATTCGTCTAAATCCGATTCCTTGATATCGGATATTTTCTTATAACTCTTGGATGCATCGGGCATTTTATCCTTGCTGTCGATAACTATCATATGAAAAATAAAGAATAACTATTATTTGCGGTAATAAACAAATTTCATTTATTCTCGACACCATTATACCGCAATTTGCAGTAAAAGTCAATGCTACATTTTGCGGTTTGTTATAATTTTTTTGAATTTAGGTGAAAATGAGGATATAATGATGTATAAAAGAATACGGGATTTGAGAGAGGACAAGGACTTAACCCAAAAAGAAATGGCAAAAATATTAAACTGCTCGCAGCAGGTTTACAGTAACTATGAGTTAGGTCAGAGAGATATTCCTACGGACGTTCTCATTAAGCTTTCAAAATATTATAAAGTTTCGGTAGATTATATTCTCGGTATAAGTGATATCCCAAAAATACAAAAGTGATATATGCATATCAAATGAGTGTAACATTTTGCGCATCGAAAACGTATATTGTAAAGACGATGATATATACTAATTTGTTGATAAAAGAAGGTTGTAACAAAACTTTGACAAAACTTTTATAAAAAGACTTGACAAACAACTTTTGCTTTGATATAATAGATGAGCGTTCAAATGTAGCATTCGGTTCCATAGCCAAGTGGTAAGGCAAAGGTCTGCAACACCTCTATCCCCAGTTCAAATCTGGGTGGAACCTCCAAAGAAAAACGGTATCCCTCTCGGGATGCCGTTTTTCTTTGGAGATTTCACTCCCTCTTGCACCGGGTTTCGCACGCCACAGGCGTAGCGAACCCAGTTCACATACCCCACTCGAAGATCGGAGAGCTTGCTCTCCAGGCGCAGAGTGTGGGTATCTTCGTGCTTGACACGAATACCTGGGTGGCGGTATCCCTTTAGCTTGTCAGGAAAATTGACAAGGCATAGGTGAACATAAAAAAGACTCTTTTGTGCAAAGGGTGTTGAAAGGAACAAACATTGCTCCTTTCGAGAATGAACGGTTTGGCGTAACAAAATCGGGTGATTCGTGTATCGCCCCTACGATTGG
>SVUD01000090.1 GCA_015063445.1 Oscillospiraceae bacterium | reverse complement strand
AGTCGGCAGCATCATACGGCAGTCCATAGAGCCTAAAATTGTCGGCAAGGAGCTTGGTATGCATCCGCTACTGACACTTGTTTTGATGTATGCCGGCTATTCGCTTTTTGGATTTTTCGGACTTATATTGCTGCCGTTTTTATCGGTGTTTATAAGTATCATTCCTCCGAGATCGAAAAGCGAGTCTGCCGAGGGGTCAAGCGATACGGCATCATAGCCGAAGCGAGCAAGCGAGTCCTTTATTATTTCACCCGAGGGGTGCGCAAGAAGATTACCTAAGAAATAAGCAGTCTTACCAGTGATCCCTGCGGCTCCGCCAATGAATCCGTTTTTGTACGGCGGAAGCTTGATTTTCTCGCTTTCCTGAATTTCAAGCGCCTCAATACCGTTTTTACCGAGCGCGCGTGCCATTCCCTTGTCGGCAGTGATCGCGAGACCGTCACCGAGAGCAAGCGTCGTACAAGCGGGATAACCTTGCTTCACCTTTATAATCCCAAGTCTCTCTCTTTTTGCGAGAGCCAATATATCCGCCGATACCGTATCCGCTTTGGCAAAAAGCTTGCCGCCTACGGTAAGCGCGTTAAATATTGCGTCATTGGGGTATACGGCTGAGATATCCTCATCTGAAAGTATAAATTCAAAATCGGGCAGGGAAGTCTTAATCCTTTTAAAAAGCTCTTCGTGACAGTCAAAATATTCACGAGAGCCGATGAGTGTATCCTTATAGCGAAAAAGAATCATATCCGTATGAGAAGCGACCGCTTCACCGAGTCTTTTATCCTTTTCGAGCTTTATTATCTCAAAGCCGCAGCGAGAAAGACCCGCTTCGCAATTTTCGGATATTCTTCCGTCTACAATAGCAAAAAGACTTCCGCTTCTGTCAGCGGAAGTCTTTTTGTAATTAAGCGCGCTCAACCTTACCGGAGCGAAGGCAACGAGAGCAAACCGAAACGGTCTGATTTGTTCCGTTAACAACAGCCTTAACCTTACGAATGTTAGGCTTCCAAGTTCTGTTGGTCTTACGGTTAGAGTGCGAAACGTTATGTCCGAAAACAACGCCCTTACCGCATACACTACACTTAGCCATTTTAGCACCTCCTGAAAAATTACGCCGAAAAACAGCGCGATTTATCTCAATTTTTTATTTAATCATAAATCAACGTTCCTTATTATATCACATACTTTTCAAAAAAGCAAGAGTTTTTTAAACTTTTTTGCGATTTTTTTCAAAAAAATCCGATTGCAGCGTGGCATAATAATAAAAGGTGTGATTTTTCTCTGTTTTAACGCATTTTAACTATGCTTCCTTGTTTTCCGTGTCCTCTTTGACTCTGTATTTGACGATATAGTTCTTTATCGAGGCAAGGATAAAGTAGAACCCGGCGAGCAGAAGCACGTCGAATACGTAAGAAAATACCATATAAACGATTTCTCCGCCTCTGAGTCTGCCCGAATATTTTGAGATAACGGAAACCGTATCAATAACCTCCACGATAAAGAAATATAGGAAGGAAAGAAGCGACGTTATCATAAACGTAACCGATACCGAGTCACCGAAGTCAAGCGCTGTTTTCTTTGTAAGCAGCGCCGAGCGAGGCTCGCTTTTCTTGCTGATAGAATCTAATATAAATCTCATAGCGAAGAAAACCATAAGGGTGAATGCGTAAGTAAAAATGCACTCAATTGTCGATTGAATAAGCGAATAAAGGAGCGCGTCAATACTGTCGTAGAATGGGTCGTAAACGAAGTAAAGATAATAATAAGGAAGAGAATATATAAGCTTTGGAAGAGAAAGCGGTATAAGAACTGCGAAAACCTTCTTTAACCCGATATAAGCGTCAGCAATCAAAGCGAGAAGCGCCGCTATAAGAGGGAAGAGCAAAAACGTCGCCTTTTGAATAAAGTACCAAAGATAAGCGAAGAACGCCTTATCCGCAAAAAGAACGTTTGCGAAGTAGAAGGATAAAAAGGTCAGAAAGTATCCGAGAACCAATAAGAGCGACGCCTTGGTAAAGAGATTTTTGCTATATAATTTCATAAATGAAGCCTTTCGGTAAAAATAAGATAGAAGCCGTACTAACAAACTTCATACGGCTTCCATTTTATCACATTTTTTTGTAATTTTCAATATCTAAATAGGATTTAATTGCTTACGGTATGTAAATTTTGTTTTCTTCAAAATTTAATAAATTGTAACATATACCTTGTTCTCCGTCAATAAAAAACACCGTAAGATAGTTAAAAACAGCAAAAGCAACAAAAGAGAATATCTCCATTTGTCTAATAGAGCGAAAAAGCTCTTCAACCAAACGATAAATGTTAACAAATTGTAAATTTTATAAAAAAGAAGAAAGTTACTATTGACCTTGTGCGCGTATTATGATATTATAATAGGGCTGTTTTCGGAATGGGTATCCGAAAGCGGTGAAAAAACACACACAGCGGGGCGAAATATTGCCGGTGCTCGGCAGAGCCGAGTCGCATTATGACCGACTGTGGAGGAAAAAACCAAGGAGGAACATAAAATGTTCGAAATTACAATCAAGCAGTTGCTTGAAGCAGGCGTTCACTTCGGCCACCCTACAAAGAAGTGGAATCCCAAGATGGCAGAGTACATCTTCACTCAGAGAAACGGTATTCATATCGTTGATCTCCAGAAGTCTCTCAAGAAGTTTGAGGAGGCTTACAACTACGTATCCGAGCTCGCTCAGGAAGGCGGAACAGTTCTCTTCGTAGGAACAAAGAAGCAGGCAGCAGACACCATTAAGGAAGAGGCACAGAGATGCGGACTTTACTATGTAAACGCACGTTGGCCCGGCGGTATGCTTACTAACTTCAACACTATCCGTAAGTCCATCAAGCGTCTTAAGGAGCTTGAGAAGATGCAGGCAGACGGAACCTTTGATCTTCTTCCCAAGAAGGAAGTAGCAAAGAAGGTTAAGGAAATGGAGGATCTTGAGAGATCCTACGGCGGAATCAAGGAGATGGAAACACTTCCTTCCGCAGTATTCATTGTAGATACCCGCAAGGAGAGAAACGCAGTTCTCGAGGCTAAGAAGCTTGGCATTCCGGTAATCGCTATCGTTGATACCAACTGCGATCCCGACGACGCTGACTACATCATCCCCGGTAACGATGACGCTATCCGCGCAATCAAGCTTATCGGTGCAGCACTTGCAGATGCAGTTATCGAGGCTCACGGCGGAGTACAGGAGACTCTTCCCGAAGAGGTTATGGCAGAGGAAGCAGCAGAAGAGACTGCAGCAGACGCTGAGTAATCAATATCCGTAACTACACGGCACAGCCGTATCTATAAAGTAATAAAAGGAGAATAAAAATGGCATTTACAGCTAAAGACGTAGCCGAGCTCAGAAAGCAGACAGGCTGCGGAATGATGGACTGCAAAAAGGCTCTTACCGATGCAAACGGTGACTTTGAGGCAGCAATAAAGATCCTTCGTGAGAAGGGTATGGCAGCAGTAGCTAAGAAGGCTGACAGAATTGCTGCAGAGGGTATCGTAGATATTCTTACAATTGACAACACCACCGCAATGATCGAGGTTAACTCCGAGACAGACTTTGTTGCGAAGAACGCAATCTTCCAGCAGTTTGTAAAAGATCTTCTTAAGACCATAATCGTAAACAAGCCCGCTGACGTTGACGCTCTTATGAGCTGCAATATCGAGGGTGAGGACGAGGGCACCGTATCCGATGCACTTGCATCCAAGACAGGAACAATCGGAGAGAAGCTTTCTATCCGTAGATTTGTAATTGTAGAGGGCGTTGTAGCAACCTACATTCACAATAAGGGTGAAACCGGTGTTATCATTAACTTTGTAACCGACCTTGACGCAGCTGCAATCGCAGAGTGCGGCAAGAACGTAGCTCTCCAGGTAGCAGCTATGCCCGTACTTTATCTCAACAAGGA
>SVUD01000022.1 GCA_015063445.1 Oscillospiraceae bacterium | reverse complement strand
ATGCGTATACGTCAAGCTCAACGTACGCGCCGTAGGTTTCGTCCGTACCCGTTACCGTGTCAAGTTTTCTACCGTTTGCAAAGAACTCAATGGTCGTATCGGTTACGTAGAAGCGTATAGAAGGCTTAGCGTCAAGGTTGAGCGTTACTGCGGTTACGGGAGCAACCGTATTGGTTACACCGCTCGACACGGGTTCAGCCTTGTAGTCACCGATGATAGAGTCAACAAGAGCGTTTATTCTCGTGATCTCTTCTGCGGTATTAAACTCGGTGAAGTAGTTGTAAGCGGCTTTAACGTACGCGAGAACGTCCTTTGCGAGAGTCTTCTCCACATCGGTTCCGTTTGCGAGTACTTTTGCGGCATACTTGGGTATACTCATAGTCCACTTTCCGTTATAATCCTTACCGTCTACGGTGATAACAACCTCAAGAACTATATCCTTTGCCGCCTCAGCAGAAGGCAATTCTATTGCAAAATGATAATAATTGTTTGCATCTATAGTTACTATATCGGTAAGAGCCACAAGGTCTGTATATGCAACTCCGTTAAGAGTGAAGGACTTAAGAACCGCATTTACGGGAACGTATACGTTATAGATAAGCGCATTACTGAGAGTGATGCTCGACTTAGGAGCATAATTGAGATTCACGGCAGCCGCAGGCATAAGCATATAGCTTGTTGTAGTTCCGTCATCCGCTATCTTTACGAAGGTAAGTTCTCCGTTGTTTACCTTTATTGTAGGAGCGGCATTGCCCGTAGGGATACTGAATTTAGTGTAATTTCCACCAACGAGCTTCGCAAAGGTTATGCTATCACCCGCAGTATCCATAGTTCCGAGACTTAAGTAAGAAGCGTTTGAAATTCTTACCTCTCCGCCATTTATAATAACTGTGATGTTGTTCATTCCATCTGTCTTACCCGAAGGAACATCCAAAAGATCAAACCAATCCAATTTCTTTGTGGGAGCTGAAGTGCCGTAAGCCTCGTCGTTTACAAAGCTGAAAATACAATCATTGAACGTAACGGTATCGTCACTTCCGTAAGTTCCGCTCGTGAATGATTCCGCAATTTTTCCTGTTGCACCCGAGGTACGTCCGAATACCACGCTGTCAAACGTGAAGTTGAACTTGTGTCTCGCTCCGTTTGTTCCATTGTTGAACGCTACAATAGCATTCGAGCAAGACGTAAGAAGCACACCGTTTTTAACTGTTATATTGGTTGTCTGCGAGGTGGTATCAGTAAGATTACCGAGAGCGTTGAACAGGTGATTGCTGGCTGCTCTTGTGAGCTTATTTCCGCAAAGATCAATAACGAGATCTTTGACATAAGCGAGCTTCTGTGGGTTGCCGTTCTTCGTCGTGAAGTCTGTTCTGAGAATGAGAGTACATCCGGCAGCATATTCGGAGTTAGCAGGTATATACGTATCTATGAACGTCTTCCAATTCGAGAATGCGTATATAGCCTTGCCGTTCTTGAAGAGAACGAAGGGATAAGTATTAACGTCTGCATAAGCCGAGGGAATATAATAACCATTGTACTCCAGCAATTCAGAAAGTTGATAAATAGCGTTTTTATCAGTGCTTACGTCTGTAAATTCAAGCTCTGCGCCATTGGAAGCCTCACAATTATACGTGGGAGCTGCAGATCCCTTAGGATAAACAAAGCTTACGTACTCGCCGTTCATCTGACCGTATTTAAGCGAGTCACCACCGCCCATACTATCGGGAGTAACACTCCAAAGGGTGAGATTCTGAGAGCCCTTAATAATCTTTCCTCCGTTCACTGTAACTGCAACGTCGTGATAGTTATTAGAAACCTTACTCGTGTTATCACCTTCAAGAAGGCGGAAGAGTATCGATACGTTGGTATTGGTTGCATCAAACGTACAATCGTTAAACGTAACAGTGTTTTTGGTTCTTCCGCGAGCCGCTGCATTTCCTGTCCAAGCTTCAACTATAGGACGTCCCTTGTATCCGTCCATAGTATTGAACGTAACGCCGTTGAAGGTGAAGTTGAATTTGCATTCTACACTGTCATCGGTTGCCGCCTTGGTTGACTCGAATACAATTACCGAGGCGTAATTTCTACCCATGGTTATAGTACCGTTAGTTACAGTTATATTTGCGTTAAAGGCAACGTTTCCGTTACGCTGCGCATGGAATATCAAGCGATTAGCCGTTCCGGTGGATTGAGATAAAACGTGTCCGTCAAGATCGAGAATCAAGTTCTCAACCTGATACAATGAGGTGGAGCCAGACGTTTCCGTTGTGTCATAATCTCTTCTCATAAGAAGAGTTCCGGAAAGATGCGCGTTAACGTAATCCTTCCAATGCGCATAAGCTCCGATCTGATTTTTACTTTCATCAAAGAGAACGAAGGGATAATTAACCGCCGAAAGATTTGATACGTTAATAGCTCCGTACTTTGTTACGTTACTCTTGAAGTAATAGGTAGCATTTGTTCCGTCGTCTACCGTTTCAATAGGATAAAGAGTACCTTCTGTGGTCACTACACCCGTTGTAGGATGAGCTACGCCGCTCGGCATTTGAAGGGAGAACTCGTTTCCGCTATTATCCTTACCAAATGTAAGGGTATCGGGCGAGCCCTTTCCGCTCTCACGCTCCGCGCTGAACGTAGCGAGAGTGAAGTAGCTATTTGCTATAAGCTTACCGCCGTTAATATTAATAGCGACGTCAACCTTATTCTGACTGTTGCTCTCTTCAAGCTGGAAGAGCTTTGAAACGTTACCCACGGTTACGTCAAACGTACAGCCGTTGAACGTAAGCGTGTTCTTAGTTCCGTACGCTCCGTCCTTCCAAGCCTCAGCAAGAAGCCTGCCCGAAAAATCGCTTGTTGCGTTAAACGTAACGCCGTTAAAGGTTGTGTTAAAGCCGCAAACAACGTCCTTTGTATTTGCGCTGTTGTAAGCTACTATGGGAGCCCACGCCGCCGCGGCGGTAACTGTTCCGTTCGTAACGGTGATATTGGTGGTAAACGCATAGTCCTTTTCAGCCATATAATCAAAGAGAGTTACTCCTGCGGTCAAGGTATTGCCGCCGAGGTCGAACGTAAGGCTCTTTACGTTACGAAGCTGCTTCGAGGTCTTCGATA
The DNA here is from genome assembly GCA_015063445.1 of Oscillospiraceae bacterium. The sequence goes on along the minus strand of SVUD01000022.1, from coordinate 27,519 downwards.
CCGTGATGTCATCACGGAGATAAAGAACGCTTTCCTTTGTCTCCGAGGTATCAAACGACCAGATATTCTGGCAGAAGTCGTACCACGTAGAATACGCAGCGGCTATCTCGCCGTTCTGGAAGAGAACGAAGGGATATGAAGCTGCGGGATATACGTCGGTGGGAATAGCGCCGTAGGGTGTTTCTTCTATGGGAGCAATGGCTGCAGTGAATACGTAGGGAGCTTCCGTCGATTCCGTAACGAAGTTAAGAAGCTTACCCTCCTCGTTTCTGAAAATACCAACGGGAGCTACGTTCTCTGTAAGAGAAACGGTCGTATAGCTACCGAGCGAATCGGGTGAGAACTTAGCGGTATCGTCACCTGTATTAAGAGTATACACGGTGAGATTCGCGGAGGTCGTACCCTTGATAGAGCCGCCCGTGATATTAAGCGCGGCGTTATTATTATTGTTTGTGTCGTTAAGCGCAAAGAGCGTTACGGCTCCGCTTGCGCCCGTCGTATCAATATTACAGTTGCTGACGTTGAGATTTACACTTCCCTTGCTGCTCGCATTTCCGCCGTACATACCTACTAAGGACGAAGCCGAGCCGTTATAAGAAACATTAAGATCCTTTACGTTAAGCTCAATAACAGTTTCACCTGCCGAGGAGGTCTGCAATACCGCAAGGTGAGACGAGCTGTTACCTGCCATGATCACGTTACCGTTCTGAATGGTGAACACCGGAACATAGCCGCTATATCCGTTATAGAACGGAACAAGCACTCCGTTTTTGCTAAGCGTCATCGTATTTCCGTTAAAGTCAAGATTGAACTTACCGGGGAATTGTCCCGACTTGTTAGAAGGAATTCCATCAGAGAAGGTATAATCCTGAGACATAACGATGTTATACGTCTTATGGGATCTCGCTGCCGCGCCACCCTTACCGTTCCACTCGTGGATTGCGGTAAGCGTTTCGCTCCACGTTGCGTGACTGCTCCAGTAGAAGTTAGTGTTATCCGCATCAGCGTCATCATCAAGGAACACGTGGAAGGTATACGCCTTATCCTCGAAAACCGAGGAAGGTATGTTACCGTACTTTGTGGCAGTCCAAGCATTACCGTAATCAACGGTAAGCTCAAACTGATTCTCTTCCATATAGTATGCGTTTTTGCCCTCCGCAAGTCTTACGGGAGAGAAGTTTTCTACGTTTACAACGCTTCCGTCGTTAGATACGTAAACCATCGTTATCATACCGATAGGAGCATCGTTATCAATGTTCTGAGCATCTACAAGCATAGCGGTTACGGTATTGCCGTTATCACCCTTAAGCTGACTGCTATAGCCATAGCCGGTAACGTGGCCCGAGAATATCAGCTTAACGTTTTCGTGCTTTCTCAACGCTTCTTCCCAAAGCGCGCTTGGTTCTACGTTACCACCCGTGCTGGTGCCTACCCACTGACCTGTTACATCGGCGGGAGTAGTGGTTTCAAACTCATTTAAAAACGTTCTGTCGGTATTCAGAAATGCGTGAAGAGTAATAATTGCCGTATAATCGAGGTTTTCCGCAAGAATCTCATCAACCCAATCTACGCACGCCTCGGTAGGATAGTAGTCAAGAGTAAAGATTATGTACTTATCTCCCGTAGAGGTTACTATCTTACGGTAGGTATCCTCTACCTTCTCGGTATTAAGGAAGCCCGCCATAGGTCTGCCCTCTGAATCGTTCGTTGCGGCAAGGGCAGCAAGGTCGTTATAATATCTGCTGCCAACACCGAACTGAGCGTTCATACCCGAGGATATATCGTGGTTGCCCCTTACGAGAGAATAACCGAGCTTTCCGTCAAGAAGCGAGATCGCTTCCTTAGCGAGAGGCCATTCCTCGTCGTAATAGGTCTGATTTACGTTGAAGGACTGAGTGATATCACCCATTCCGAGAACGTACTCTATATTTTTCGCCTCCTTGTTGTCAAGAAGCCAATTATAAAGCACTCTCATATAAGCCGAGGTGAAATCCGCATAAGTAAGCGTCGGATTCTCGGCAAGAGCCGCCGTATAATTCTGCGCGTCTCTGTAATTGAGATTCTGGGTATCTCCTATTACAGCGAACGAATATACGTAGTCACAAGCCGTGTGGTCGCATTCGCCGCCGGGACACTTAACAAGCGTCTTTTTCGGAGCGGCGACCCAATCGTCTTCAACTATTTCCGCCGCTGCGGGAACAGATACCGCAAAAAATGTTCCCACAAGTAAAGCGAGCGTCAAAATTAAGACTAAAGCTTTGCTTTTTTTCATTGTTTTTCTCCTTTAATGTAAATAATTATTTATATAAACAGACATTTGCGGTTGGCAAAGTCCAAATATATCACTCAAAAAAATGGTATGACGTATCGTAAAACTCGGAAAGAAAAAGCGAGAAATAAAAACATCTTGACAAATCACAAAAAATGCATTACAATAAAACAAAAAGCATTTTGGAGGTGAAGCTCAAGGATGATAATACAGAGTCAGAATTTTAGCACGGAGCGCGCGGTAAGATTCCAGCTTCTCAAAAAGGTATACGAATATCCAAAGCATATTCACCAATTTGCCGAGCTTGTTATTCCGCTCGAGAACGAGCTTAAAATATCCGTTGACGGTAAGGAAGAAGCGCTCGACGTCGGCGACGCGGCGTTTGTTTTTCCCTTCCAACCGCACAGCTACCATTCATCAAAGGTCAACAAGCTTGCCATATTTGTTTTTTCGCCGTATATAATTCCCGATTTCTTTGCAAAAACAGAGAATCAAGTAGGCACCCGTGCGGTATTTAAGCCAAAGGAATCAACTCTTCAGATGTTCCGTGACAGAATTCTTGAAAAGGGCGAGATGGAGCTTTTTGATATAAAAGGCTGTATGTATCTTATACTCAGTGATTTTCTCGAGTCGGTCGAGCTTTGCGAAAGCCCTACTGGTAACGCCATAGCGGTGGGCGTGGTTAATTATATACAGGAAAATCTTACGGAAAACATTACTCTTTCCGATATAGCCAAAACGCTTGGATATAATCCAAACTATCTATCCCAGTGCATTGCGGATATTTTCGGTATCAACCTTTGCACACTTATTGCAAGCATACGCGCCGATAAGGCTCGCTATCTTCTCTACGAAACCAATAAAACCGGACTTGAAATATGCTACGAATGCGGCTTCGGCAGTGAGAGAAGCTTCCACAGGCAATTCAAGGCGGTCACAGGCAAAACACCGAGCGAATACAGAAAGTTTATGAAGCACCGCGGAAAAATAAACAAGGGAACCGTTAAGTTCTTTTAAACGCGCAGAATCTCAACGGTTTCGCGTAAGAATCCGATACCTTTCACTTTAGCATATCTATTGTATCACTATTATATCACTTTAAAAAATTGATTGTTAGACAAACCTACAGACAAAGCAGTCAAAAAATCAGATTTTATACCATTTTATCCCGATTTTATCGCCAAAAAGCAAAAAACAAAAGAGGACGAGGAGCATTACAACTCTTCGTCCTTTTTCCTGTCGGCAGGTAACGTACTTTATTACATTTCAAAAATCGGAACATCAAAAAATACCTATCGCTCTCAGCGCATAGATGAAAACGAAGAGGGTAAGCGCCGATATAACGGTCGTCCAAACGACGAGCTGACCTGCCAATTCGGCATCAGAATCCATTTCCTGAGCCATTGGCACGGTTGATACCGCAACGGACGTTCCGAAAACGGATACGAACGCCGCAAATTCAGCGCCCGAAAATCCACCGATGAGAAAGGCTAAAGAAAGACCGATTATGGGCGTTACGACGCATCTTACGGCAACGCCGCTTATTATTTCCTTTTTCATCGAAGGAATTGCCGAGAATTCAAAGTTTGCGCCGAGAACTATAAGAGCCAGCGGCGTTGCAACCTTTGATATCTGAGTTAAAGCGGAATAAAACCACTGAAGCGACTTCTCGCTCGAAATTCTGAAATCAATTCCCCACTCTACAAATAACGCTCTTACAAGAAGCATGGCGGCACCGAGAGCGATGGCGTCAATAAGAGGATTCTTGATTATATCCAGCGCTATCTCCTTAACGTTCGGCTTTTTATTCTCTTCATCGGAATAAATGCTGAGCGCTATAACGGCGAGTATATTGAAAAGAGGAATTGTAAAAGCAGAAAGAATAGTCGCGAGAGCGCTTCCCGAAGCGCCGAAAATAGAGGTAGCGAGAGGAATACCTATCAGGGCGTAATTCGAACGGAAGGTCGCCTGCACCCAAGCGCCCTTTTTTCTTGGGTCGTCGGTTACAAATCTCACCGAGAACAGCGCAAGACAGAACACTAGCACCACCACAATACAAACAAAGCCCACGTACCAAAAATCAATCCCCGCAAAGCTCTCGATATTGTATACGTTCAAGAAAAGCAGAACGGGTAAGAAAAGCTTAAAAACAAGCTTATTCATTTCCTTTGCGCCGCCCGTAGTGATTATCTTCAGTTTTTTCAAAAAATATCCTACCGCAACCATAGCTACGATGGGCATTACGGCATTAGTCGTAAAAAGTAAATCTCCAAGTAAATCCTTAAGCATCGCTCCACGGTCCGCCGTTTAATTTAGCAAAACGCAATCGGTCAGACTCCACCATAAAATGATACCACATTTATTTAAAAAGGTCAAGTATTTTTATTGACATAGAACTTACTTTGTGATAAAATTGACTCGGATATTTTTTTCGGGAGAATATTTTATGGATATCAGCTTAATAGACAAAAACTTAAAAGTACAGACCACTGTAGGCGATACGCCTATCACCTTCCACGACGCCGAAGAGAGTCCTTTTAAGCTTTACGGACTTTTCAGAGAGGGCGACAGACTCGTAAGAATGCCCGGCGACATTGCGGCGACGGTTAATAAAAAGGTTGCCGTCTTGTATCAGCACACCGCGGGCGGAAGAGTAAAATTCAGAACCGACAGCGTAAACGTAGCTATACGCGCCGAGATGAACAATATAAGCGTATTTTCTCATCAGCCCCTCATTGGAACGGCGGGCTTCGACCTTTATGAAAAGGACAGCGAGCACGGTGAGGTTTATCTTCGCACCTATAAGCCGCCGACAAATATCAAGGACGGCTTTGAATCACTCGAAAAACTCGAAGGAAAGAAGATGAGAGAGCTTACGCTCCATTTTCCCACGTATTCGGGGGTAAACAAGCTTTATATAGGTCTTGATCCCGATGCGAAAATAGAAGCTGCCGAAGGCTATACGCACGAAAAGCCCGTCGTTTTCTACGGCTCTTCAATCACTCAGGGTGCTTGCGCTTCAAAGCCTGCCGATACTTATGAAAGCGTTCTTTCAAGGCGCTTTGATTTTGACTATATTAATCTCGGATTTTCCGGCTCGGCTTGCGCAGAAGAAGCCATCTATAACTATATCAATACGCTTGATATGTCAATATTTGTTTACGATTATGACCACAATGCCAAAGACCCGGACCATCTTTTGAGAACCCACGAGAGAATGTTTCTCGCAATCAGAGAAAAACATCCGACACTCCCCATCATAATGATGACAAGACCGAGATACATAGCGAACAGCGATACGAAAGCAAGACTTGAGATAATAAAGGCTACCTACGAAAGAGCGAGAGCAAACGGCGACGAAAACGTATATCTTGTCACAGGACGAGAGCTTATGGCGCTATGCAAAACGAACGGCATGGCGGACACGGCTCACCCCACGTCTCTTGGCTTCTTCTCCATGGCTGAGGCTCTCAGTCCGATATTCGAGAAAATATTAAACGAAAACTAATTGCAAGAGGAACACATGAAAACTATTTATGAAAACAATCCTATGAATGCGCCGAGACTTAACACGGATGCGTTCTTCGTAGACTATTCAAACAAATATTCGTACACAGGATTTATAGACGAGGCTTTTAAGTTTATTGAAGAATTTCAGCTTTTAAATCCTGTTATGTGGGAGCGCTTCGTCAATCAGTTCCGCGAGGAAGATGCCGACAAGGACGGCGGCTGGAGAGGCGAATATTGGGGCAAATGTATGCGAGGCGCCGCTTTTGTTTATTCGTACACAAAGAACCCCGAGCTATACAAAATTCTTGAAAAGACCGTTCGTGACATGATGGGAAGCGCAAGAGCCTCCGAGGGCGGCAGAATAAGCTCTTACGGTCTGAATCACGAATTCTGCCACTGGGATATCTGGTCAAGAAAATACGTGCTTCTCGGTATGCAATATTTCTATGAGATTTGTGAGGACGGCGCGCTGCGTGAGGAAATCATCGCGTCTATGCGTACTCAGGCAGACTGTATTATAGAAAAAATAGGACCGAAAAAGGATGGCAAAAAGCCTATAACGAAGGCTTCTCACCACTGGCGAGGACTCAACTCCTCTTCCCTGCTCGAGCCCATCGTAAGACTTTACACGCTCACGGGGGATAAAAAATACTTCGACTTTGCGGAATACATAGTTTCGGAGGGCGGAACGGACGTTGTCAATATTTTCGAGCTTGCGTATAAAAACGATTTTTACCCCTATCAATACCCCGTTACAAAGGCGTACGAGATGACCTCGTGCTTTGAGGGACTTTTAGAGTTTTATCGCGTAACGGGTATCGAAAAATACAAGATTGCAATAATCAACTTTGCCGACAGAATTCTTGAAAGCGATTTTACGGTAATCGGATGCTGCGGCTGTACGCACGAGCTTTTTGATCACTCCACCGTCCGTCAGGCAAATACGACGAACGACAGCGTTATGCAGGAAACCTGCGTTACGGTAACGCTTATGAAGTTCTTCTATCAGCTTCATATTCTCACAGGCGATCCTAAATACATCGATGCGTTTGAGATCTCTCTTTATAATGCGTATCTCGGCTCGATAAACACCGAAAAGGTAATAGAGCCTTCACTGAAAAAAGACTATCCCGAGCTTAACCTTGAGCCTCTTCCCTTTGATAGCTACAGTCCTCTTACGGCAGGACTCAGAGGAACGAAAATAGGCGGATTCAAAATAACCGCCGACAATCATTATTACGGCTGCTGCGCTTGTATCGGAGCCGCGGGAATCGGTCTTGTCGCAAAGACTCAGGCGCTGCTCTCCGCCGATGGAATCGTTATTAACTTATACGTTAACGGTAGGATAGACCTCACTCTTCCGAGCGGAAACAAGGCTATAGTCAATATTGAAACCGACTATCCCAAAAACGGAGAAATCAAGCTTTCGCTTAAGCTTGACAAGAGCGAAAAATTCAAGCTTTACTTAAGAAATCCCAATTGGAGCGAAGCTACGTCGCTTAGTGTCAACGGTGTACCGTGTGAAGCTTCGAGTGGATATATAACCGTCGAGCGTGAATTTAAAAACGATGAAATCACGCTCACTCTCGATATGAGAACCCGAGCTATTCTTCCGATTCCCTACGGAACTGACATTCTTATGAACGAGGTTATATGGGGCGCAAATTATATGGTATCCACCTTTGACAGAGAGGATCCCATAGCGCATAAGCATATAGCGCTCCGCCGAGGCCCCGTTATGCTTGCCGAGGAGGCAAGACTTGGATACAGCGTTGACGAGCCCGTCGATATAGCCGTTAACGAGGACGGAACGGTGGACGTTATTCTCGAGGACGGAATAGCTCCATACAAGGCAATAGTAGAAGCGAAAGCCCCATTAACCGACGGCACTTATCTCAATCTCACAGACTATTCATCTGCGGGAAAAACCTGGACGGAAGAGGCTAAAATGGCCGTGTGGATGCTCACAAAGTAAACAAAGATTTGCTTTTTGGGTACAAATACGATATATAACAAACAAAAAACGCGATACCCTTCAAAAGTTGGGTGCCGCGTTTTTGCTTGCTTTTAAGTTATGCAATTTTATTCAAGATTCATCTTTCTGCTGAGTACGTAGAGAGAAAGAAAATACATAAGAGCAGCCGTTGTGCAAATAACCATAAGATCAATGAGCGAATTGATGATAATAGTCATCCACGCTCTCTCGGTTATAACGTATCGAACGAAAATTTTAATTGCGTCCGTAATAATCCCTTCTAAGAATTGTATAAGGAAATAAAAAACTATCGACGAGAGGATTTTACACCTCTTAACGATGCTTGAACCGAGCGTAATAGAGGCTATTATGAGAACAATGTCCTTAAAAAGAGACACTATTTCTACAAACACGCTTATCAACAGTGACGTTACCGCCATTTTTACGTCTGTTATACCTATTTCGGCTTTAACAAATTCTATCACCTTTGGAATGAGCGTTGTGTCATAAAGGAGCGTCGGCAAAACGACTGCTACGAATACGCACGCAGTAGCTACGAGTCCCGTTAACAAAAACCATATTACACTTGATATTATTTTTGAGTCAAGATAGCTTTTTTTACGCACGGGTATGACCATATTCAAATATCCCTCATCTGTGAATATGGATTTATAGTAGCGCGAAAGAACGGCAAGCGAAACTATTATGAGCATTGCGACTATCGTAAATATACCGACAAAATAAAGTCCGCCCGTCGTCATTGACGCATAAAAAACGGAATTGATATTTTCAGCGAAGCCGAAAGCGAAATACAATGCCGCGCAGCATAACAGGCTACATATCCCCGCCGCGATATAAAGCGGAACGGCTATTCTTGATATAGCCTTCATATCGTATTTTATCAGGCGCTTCAGCATTTGAACACCTCCCTAAAATACGCATCAACACTTTTGCCGTATTTCTCTCGTATTTCTCTCGGTGTTCCTATCGTATACACCTCGCCGTACTTCATAAACACAAACTCGTCCATAATACCCTCAATATCGGATATGAGATGAGTTGATATTATAATTGAGGAATTAGCGGGAATGTTTTTGATAACGGTGTCTATTATATAATCTCTCGCTGCGGGATCTACTCCCGAAATCGGCTCGTCAAGAAGATAAAGATCGGCCCTTCTTGACATAACGAGAGCAAGGCTTACCTTTTCTCTCGCTCCCTTTGAAAGAGATTTTATTTTTTTCTTTCGTTCTATTGAAAGATCATCAAGAATTTTTTCCGCGCGCTCACGCTCGAAATCGGCAAAAAAGTCCTCGTAAAAGCTTACGGCGTCGGCTACGGTGAAGTGCAAGGGCAAACTGTTGCGCTCGGGCAGATACGAAACGTGCTTTTTCGTTTCAACGCCTATTTTCTTGCCAAGCACTCTTATTTTTCCCGAATCCAAGGTTAAAAGACCGGCTATAAGCTTTATAAATGTTGTTTTTCCCGATCCGTTTGGCCCGAGAATTCCAACCACCCTGCCGCGCGGAACGTCAAGAGAGACGTCACAAAGCGCCTTTGTTCTGCCGTACGACTTCTTAAGCCTCTTGCACGATAAGAGCATTTCTTCGTATACGTTTGCTTTTTTCGCGGCTCTGTGCGTCTTTTTATCGCTTTTTTTGATCCAGCTGTCGTTTTCGTTTACAAACTCATACTCTGCGTTACGCTTTTTCATACGCCCCTCCTTCTTTAAATTTTCTTTTTCACTTAAGGATAACAAAAAAGCACGTCAAAAGTCAAGCATTTCAATATTTGTTTACAATTGAAACAAAAGTTTTTTACTTTTTTTACGCTCCTGCACGTGCGTTATTTAATAAAAATCAAGCGAAAAGCGTTCGATTGCAAGTAAAAAGGTGAGGACTCCGCTCGGGCGTCTTCACCTTTGAATATGAACGTTTTTTATTTTATAAGCTCCTTTGCGAAGCCGTTAGGATCAGCGCTCGAAACGTCGCAGCCTATTATGCGGTTTCTATACACGAGAAGATTCACGAGCACGTCGCCGTCGTAGCCCTCGTACCCGTCGATCTCATAAGTATAGCGCATAACCTTTTTCTTTGCGTACTTCGACAGATCCAAGCCCTGCCTTTTCTGGATCTCATTATATCCCGCAAGAACTCTATCGAAATTATCGGGCATAACGAAGCTTTTGGATTCCTTTGAAGCGCCCTTTACCTTAAGCCCGAACTGCTCTATGAAGGCAACCCTGTCGTCCTCTGTTTTTATATCCGAAAGCTTTACCTCGCCGTCCGAATTAACTGCGGCTATAGACGTATTTCCCGAAAGTATAAGTCCTAAAAGCACCGCAAACGTCACCGCCAGAACAGCAAAAAACTTAACGGTCGAGGCTCTTACCGAACAAATAAACATACTAAAACTCCTTTTATGGTTTTGTTTAAGTATATTTATTTTCTTCTGCCTTTATGACTGTTTTATACTCTTTATATCATTCGGGATCTATTCCGCTCGAAAAAGGCGAACGGGCTGTCTCGAAAAACGAGACAGCCCACCCTGAAAACAACAATCGAAAGTCGAAATTAAAAGGTTTTCGACCGCAAATTTATGATTTGCTATCAGTTTTCAAAAGGAAAACTGTCGATTTCTGTTGCAATGAGTATAGCAATTCTCAACCACTATAATCATTGTAGTTTTTTTTGCGGTGAGGCTAAACCCTCACCTTACGTATTGCTTAACTGTCGGAAACAACTTAATTGCAGCAGCAACAGAAAACAAGGATTATAGCAAGGATTATAATCCAGGTGCAATTATCATCAAAGAGATGGCAGAAGCAGTTGTTATTCATATATGTTCCTCCAAGGTGTCTTTTGAGCGTTTGCTCATTAGTATAGTATGCAACGGACGGTTTTGTGTGACTTATTTCCTTTGTTATCGGCAAAGAAATTTAATTTCTCATTTATCAATTGACTTTAGCTCTCATAAGTGGTAAAATCTAACTATAATATTATAGTTATAAAACTTACCGAGGCAAAAAATATGTTTGATTACCATATTCACAGCTCCGTTTCGTTCGATTCGGAGAGCAGCGCTTACGACATAGCACTTGCGGCAAAGGCAAAGGGGCTGAAGGAAATATGCTTTACCGACCACTTTGACCATAACAGCGATAAAGAAAAAACGCATAACACCATAGATATCGCAAAATACAACGAGGCTTACGACGGACTTTTGGTCGACGGTTTAAAAATCAAGCTCGGTGTTGAATTCGGCTTAACAGATTGGAACAAGCCCGAGCTTAGCGAATTTATCGCCCTAAAGCCCTTTGATTTCGTGATAGGCTCTATTCACTTCGTTGACGGCGCCGACCCTTACGACTACGACTATTGGGTTGGCAAAACCGAAAGAGAGGCTTATCTCGGTTATCTTGAAAGAATTCTTCAATGCGTAGAAATTCACAATAGCTTCGACGTGCTCGGTCACTTGACCTACGTTTCACGCTCAATATACAATCCTACCAAAAACTTGCTCCGGTACCGTGATTACGCCGAGATATGCGACGAGATATTCAAGGCTCTCATAAAAAAGGACAAGGGCATAGAAATCAATACAAGCGGCAAAAACGCCTTGGGCGTGCTTCTTCCATCTTATGATTTTGTGAAGCGATACAGAGAGCTTGGCGGTAAAATCATAACCGTAGGCTCGGACGCTCACGCTCCTCTGCGCGTCGGAGAGCATATAGACGAGGCTCTCGCTCTTGCTAAGGAAGTCTTTGGCTACGTATGTACCTTTGATAAGCGCACCCCCGTTTTCAATAAGCTTTAAGCGTAACTTTTTGGGTATTATCTTCAAGCACTATTAATATTTTAATAAAATAAGCGCAAATTATGTCTCAACAGGTTGACTTTTACCATATTTTGAGATATAATTACCTACGACAATGTTATTTAACGGAGGTAAAAATGGAAAACAACGTTATAACCTGCTCCTCTTGCGGAGCAGAGAATCCCGATACCTTTAAGTTCTGTTCAGCCTGTGGCACGGAGCTTAAGAAGGTAGAGGTTTTAATTAAGAATTGTCCGAGATGCAATTCTGTTTTTGAAACCGCAAACGATTTTTGCAGCAACTGCGGCACTCGCTTGGTAATTCCCGAGCCCGAGGTCGAAGAGGAAGAGATCGAGGAGGCTGCTCCCGAATTATTGATTTGTGAATCCTGCGGAGCGGAAAACGATTTTAATTTCTCTTTCTGTGCTTCTTGCGGAGCAAAACTCAACAAGCCGGGTATGCCGAAAATCTGCCCGAATTGCAATACCGAATGCGCGCCCGAAGCAAGCTTCTGCACTAAGTGCGGCACTGCGCTTACAGGTAAATCGCCCGTAGCTCAGCCTGTATCCGTAGCTCAACCCGAGCCTGCTCCCGAAGTTGCAGCTCAACCCGAGCCCACACCCGTAGCTCAGCCTACTCGCGAATTTGCGCCTGCGGCTCAGCCTAAAAGCCAAACGTTTGCAAGACCTCAGGCTCTCGTTATGCAGCCCCAAGCTACAAGACCGCCTCGCAAAATGACCTTCAATCTTAAAAAGCTTATATGCAGCGGTGTTCTCACCGTTCTTTCTTTGGTACTTCTTTTATTCTCATTCCTTCCCGTTGCTAAGAGCTCTATTGAAAACTCTGATATGGATATAAGCGTAAAGATAAATGCATTTGATGCGGTTGGATTTATGTTTGACACTCTGAAAAATCAGGAGTATGAAGATATTCTCGACAGTAAATTAGGCGATAAAATTGAAGATTTATCCGACGAATTGGAAGATGAATACGATGATATAGACGACCTTTCGGATCTCCCGAGATCCGCAAATAAAACCATATCTAAGTTAGTAAAGCTCTCCTATAAAATGGGACTCAGAAGCGAAGACACCAAGTTCTCCACCACCGTATTTATCGGCGGTATAGCTGCGCTTACGTATATCGCTTTAACCTTCTCCGCTTTCGTATATGCAGTGCTCACCCTCGCGTCTGTTTTCGCAAAAACGGAATCTCATTCAGATAAGAGCATCAAACATCTTATCATAGCGCCCTTTATGGCTTGGATATCAGCCATCGCTCTTAAGTTATCTAACCTTACCGTATTCTTTAACACTATGGGCTCTGACGATGGCGCAAAAACATCTTCGCCTCTCTTTATATGGGGTGTGATATTTGCAGTTGTGATCGTGGCTGCTCGCATAATGCAGAGCATTATATTTGAGAAAAAGGAATTCTCTATCCAGAATCTTATAACAGGTTCAATCACCTTTGTTTTAGCTATAGCAACCGTGCTTCTTTGCACGTCGAACGTTATGAAAGCAAAAGTTGAGGCGATTTTTGAAAACAAGGATACTGAATCCACCGCGACCGTCAAGGTAGATCCCTCTATATACACCCAATTCTTAGAATACGATTTCGATAATAAGGACGATGACGAAGAGAAAACAAAGCCTAAAGATCAGGATAAAGACGTTTACAAGACTATGCTTTCCTCCCTTATGAAAGGATACGAAAACTACACCGTAAAGGAAGTTAAAAAAGGCGAAGCAGACGCTCATACCGACAATGTTATTGTCAGCTCCCTTTCCATGTGGAACAGCAGTCTTATGACTCTGTTTGGCTTCACCTCGTTGTTCCTTATCCTCGCTGCCGCTTTCGCCTCTCTCGTAGCAGCGCTTGCGCTTTCCAAGATCTCGAAAAACGAAGGCTCTTCGGGTGGTATGAAGACTTTGGCAGTATTCGGCATGCTCTTCTCCGTTGCCGCATGCGCACTTACCGTTTGCTGCACGATCACTGTAAACAGCTTATGTAAGTATGCTCGTTATAAGGCGTTTGAATTAAGTCTTGCGGGAGGAATAATAGCTCTCGTTATAGCATCTATAGTTCTTCTTATCGTAACGTCTGCCACCAAGCAGTCAAAGAGCAAAAGATCTCCCGGCAACACCTTCACCTTTAACAGCTGGGGCGAGAGAATGGAAACAACCCGTTTTTAATCGAAATAAAGCATTATAAAAGAGAGCAAGAATACAAGGAAATCCTTATGTTCTTGCTCTCGTTTTTTGCTTTTTTGTAAACTGTTATTTTCTTTTTTGCGTTTTATTAGAAGCGTTATTCAAAATTCACATATTATTTTGTGAAATCAAAGACTGCGGCGCCGTCCTTTAAAACAAGCCTTGCCTCGAAGGATTTTCCCGCTTTTGAAATAAATCCGCGCATTTTTGCGGTAGAGCCCGTGGCAAGAAGTCTTGCGACCTCAAGCTTTGGAACGGTTTTCTTGCAAATGGTAATTCCAACACGGAATTCACAACCGCTGCCGTAGCCCATACAACCGTAGCTCGACTTACCTCTGACAACGTTTTTGCCGCACACGGGACACTTGCCGATTATCTCTCCGTACTCACCCGTGTCAATTACCGCCGACTTTGGAAGAGGGTCCGCGCCCCCCACTCTGAATATTTCGCCTATCTCCGCCTGGCAGAGATTAACGCTTTCCTCAACGGTCATCTCACCTCTGAAAACTCGTTTTAATGCCTTACCAAGCTCGCTCGTCTTGTATTTATCCATAGCTATCGAAAGCTTAGCAAGTGACTCTATTAAATATTCGCCGTCGGGCAAAATTGTATATACGTCTTTTTTGAGGTCGATGTATCCGCTCTTCTTGGCGTTGTCTATAATACCCGTTCTCGTTGCCTCGGTACCAAGCTCAAGTCCCTCAAAGACAGCGCGGTATTCATCAGCGTCGTCCACCTCACCGCTCTCCTCAAGCTCCTTAGCCTTAGCCTTATCGTCCTTGAAGGGATTCTTAAGATATTTATTAAGCGTTTCTATCGTGTAATGCTTAGGAGGTGTCGTCTGCTTTTCGTCGGGCGCGAAATTGATATTAACGCTTTCCCCGAGCTCAAGCTTCGGCAAAACCTTATCCTTAGTATTATAATCGTCGTACTTAGTCCAGCCGGGATTTATAATCACGGTTCCCTTAAGGCTGAATTCCTCAAGCTCTCCAACCTTTATTCTTAGCTCGCTCTTCTCCGCAAGACAGTCCTCGGCGCAGAATACCGCAACAAATCTGCGAAGCACGGTGGAATACACCTGCTTTTCCTTTTCCGAGAGCTTTTCGGCGTTAGGAATCTTATAGGTTGGCGTAAGAGCCGAGTGCGACTCTATTTTCGAATCGTCGAATATATATTTCGAATCCTTGAATCTTACCGGATAACCGAGCCTTCCCACGTTAGCGAGTATCTTTCTTATTTTGTCCTTTTCCGCCGTGGCAAGATATTCCGAGTTCGTTCTCGGATAGGTAAGATAACCGTCCTCGTAGAGCTTCTGAATTATCTTAAGGCTCTCCGCCATGCTCATTTTATACTTTTTACCAAGCACGTTCTGAAGGGTTGAAAGCGAATAAAGCTTACCGGGAAGAATGGTGTCCTTTTTACTCTCAACGTGCGAAACGTACGCCCCCGTGTTATTATAAAGCTCGGCAAGCTCCTTTGCGGAAGCAATATCGTCAGCCTTGAATTTCTTTTTTCCCGAAAGCTCTATCTTTTCGCCGTTGGTCTTTTCCGAGGACGAAATTACGTAATACTTTTCGGGCTTGAAGTTTCTTATCTCTAAATCTCTTTCGTATATAGCTTTAACTATCGGCACTATAACTCTGCCGACACGCAGAAGCTTTCCGCATCTTATAGTGGCGTAGCGTGTTAAGTTAACTCCGTAAAGCCAGTCTATATAGGTTCTTGCGAAGCCCTCGTTCGCGAGGTTTTCGTATTCAAGCTCGTTCTTCATTTCACCGAGTGCCTTCGCAACCGTTTCGGGCGTCTGGTCGGGCAGCCAGAGTCTTAACTGCTCCTTTTCTCCCTTCAATGCGTGCTGAACGCAAAGACGGACTATTATCTCTCCCTCTCGGTCAGCGTCCCCCGCGTTTATAATAGCGTCAACGTCGGGACGGTTGCAGAGCTTTTCGAGTATCTTGAACTGACGCATAACACCGCTGTCCACGGTATGCTTTCCGTCCGCCTTCTTAAGCTCGAATTTGAAGCTCTTCGGGAAGCAGGGCAAATTATCAAGCGTCCAGCCCCTCGATTCCGTGGGCTTTTCCGAATAGGACTCTATATCGGCAAGCGAGAATAAGTGGCCAAACGCCCAGCTTACTATATATTCGTCGCCTATAAAATAGCCGTTTTCTTTTTTCATATCGCCCGATATACCCGCAACGATATTACGTGCAAGACTCGGTTTTTCCGCAATAATAAGCTTCATATTCCACGCCTCCTTTTATTCTCCGTCACACATATTTCCGAGTTGTGAACAGGTACTTAACATTTTAACATATTATTTCAAAAATTTCCACCCCTAAATCATTTTTTAGCAAAATTTTCTTTTTTTGCGGTAAAACCGAAGAAAAAAAGCCAAGTTTAAAGACAATATATACAAAATAGCTTTTGTCTTTTTTGTCAATATGCCGTTTTTTGACCTTTATACTTTTATTTTATTTTAAATTATGATATAATTATAAAGATGACATTTGGAAGGTAGGTATAGATATGGCAAAATTATACTTCAAATACGGAGCGATGGGCTCTTCCAAAACCGCCCAGGCTCTCATAACAAAATTCAATTACGAGGAGCGCGGAATGAAGGTATGGCTCATAAAGCCGTCTATCGACGACCGTGACGGACGCGATATAACAAAATCCCGAATCGGCCTCTTCGCTGCAAGCACCGCAATTGACAAAAGCGAGTCAATTATGGATAAATTCATTCCCGAGAAGAGCGACGTTAACGTAATAATCGCAGACGAGTGCCAGTTCTTCACCGAAAAGCAGGTTGACGATCTGAGAAAAATCGTTGACGATTATAATATCCCCGTACTCTGCTTTGGTCTGCGCACGGACTTTCTCTCTCATCTTTTCGAGGGAAGCCGCAGACTCTTCGAGGTGGCAGATTCCATAGCCGAGATAAAAACGATATGCGACTGCGGTTCAAAGGCAACCGTAAACGCAAGACTTGACGCCGATATGAACGTAGTTACCGAGGGAAGTCAGGTAATGATAGGCGGTAACGAGAGCTATATCGCTATGTGTCACAAATGCTGGCGCGAGCGTATCAGAAAACAAAAAAATAATTAATTTCGAAAGGTGAAAATAAAAATGGAGCTTTCAAAAATTTTATCTAAATGCGATCACACGCTTCTATCTCAGAGCGCAACCTGGAACGATATCAAGGCTATTTGCGACGATGGTATAAAATATGCCACCGCATCGGTTTGTATTCCTCCCTCGTTCGTAAAGGAAGCAAAGGAATACGTTGGCGAAAAGCTCGCTATCTGCACGGTTATAGGCTTCCCTAACGGATACAATACCACGGCAGTGAAGGTATTTGAGACGGCAGACGCCGTAGCAAACGGAGCGGACGAAATAGATATGGTAATCAATATCGGCGACCTTAAGGCAAAAAAATACGACGCTCTCCTTTGCGAGATCAAGGCTATAAAGGAAGCTTGCAACGGCAAAATACTTAAGGTTATTATAGAAACCTGCTTGCTTACGGACGAAGAAAAGATAAAGATGTGCGAAATAGTGACTGCCGCGGGCGCTGATTTTATCAAGACCTCGACAGGCTTTTCCACGGCGGGAGCAACGAGAGAGGACGTTTCTCTCTTTGCGAAGCACGTTGGCGAAAACGTTCTTATCAAGGCTGCGGGCGGCATCGCAAGTCTTACCGACGCTGAGGACTTCATAAATCTCGGAGCTTCAAGACTCGGTACGAGCAGAGTCGTTAAAATAGCTAAAAACGAGAGCAGTACGTCTAATTACTGATATCTCTTGAAGCACCGATTTCTCTTTTAAAACACATCAAAAGTAAACAATATTTTACAAAAGGAGACAACACATGTCAGAACAATATACACCTCATATAAAAGCAACCTCAGAGGATTTTGCTAAAACGGTTCTTATGCCGGGCGATCCTCTCCGCTCAAAATTCGTAGCTGAAACCTTCCTTGAAAACGCGCGCCTTGTAAATAACGTTCGCGGAATACAGGGATACACGGGAACCTACAAGGGAGTGCTCGTATCGGTTATGGCGAGCGGAATGGGTATGCCCTCGATAGGCATTTATTCCTACGAGCTTTATAATTTCTTCGGCGTTGAAAATATTATAAGAATAGGCTCCGCCGGAGGACTTGCCGAAAACGTCAAGCTTCGTGACGTAATCATAGGAATGGGCGCATGCACGAACTCTATGTATCAGGACCAGTACAACCTCGGCGGTAACTTTGCGCCTATCGCAAGCTTTGAGCTTCTCGAGCATGCGGTAAACGAAGCAAGAGCGCTCGGCGTTCGTTATCAGGTAGGAAATCTTCTTTCCTCCGACGTGTTCTACAACGCCAACCCGAAGTTTAACGACGGCTGGTACAAAATGGGCGTTCTCGGAGTTGAAATGGAAGCTGCCGCTCTTTATATGAATGCCGCGGCTGCCGGTAAGAAGGCTCTCGCTATATGCACGGTATCCAACCATATAATGAGAGGCGAGGCTCTTGATTCCGACGCGAGACAGACCACCTTTACCGATATGATGAAGATAGCGCTCGAGGTCGCTGTCAAAATGCACAACAAATAATTTTATTTTTTCGCGCTCAGTCGATACTGCGCGCGGGCTAACACATTACCTACGGAGGTAAAAATGAAAAGAGTATTCTTGATAGTTCTCGATTCCTTTGGCGTTGGCGAAGCGCCCGATGCGGCTGACTTCGGCGACAAGGGCGCTAACACGCTTAAGAGCGCATACGAATCGGGAAAGCTTAATATACCAACCCTTATTTCTATGGGACTTGGAAACATAGACGGCGTCAGCTGCGTTGAAAAAGCTGACACGCCCACGGCTAAATACGGAAAATGCCGTGAATTATCGCGTGGAAAGGACACCACGACAGGACACTGGGAAATTGCCGGTATAGTATCCTCATCTCCCATGCCCACCTACCCTCAAGGATTCCCTAAGGAGCTTCTTGACGAGTTTGAGGAGCGCACGGGCTACGGTGTTCTTTGCAATCTCCCCTACTCGGGAACTGACGTTATAAGAGATTACGGTAAGGAGCATATCGACACGGGTAAGCTTATAGTTTACACGTCTGCCGACAGCGTATTCCAGATAGCCGCGCACGAGGATTATATTCCTCCAGAAAAGCTTTACGACATATGCCGCAAGGCGCGTGAGCTTCTCGTTGGCGAGCATGCGGTTGGAAGAGTTATCGCCCGTCCGTTTATTACGGTTGACGGAGAGTTTACGAGAACGGCGAATAGACGTGACTTCTCTCTCGTTCCGCCCGAGGAAACGGTTCTTAATAAGCTTCGGAAGGAAGGCTTCGACGTTATAGGCGTCGGTAAGATAGGCGATATCTTCGCTATGTCGGGTATCACGGAAACCTATCCCACACACTCGAATAAAGAAGGTATGGAAAAGACGGCAGAGCTTTCAAAACGTGATTTTTCGGGACTTTGCTTCGTCAATCTCGTTGACTTTGATATGCTCTTCGGTCACAGACAAGACGCCGCGGGATATGCGAACGCGCTCAACGAGTTTGATACGTGGCTCGGTGATTTCATAAAAACGCTCGGTGACGATGACGCTCTTATTATCACCGCCGACCACGGCTGCGACCCCTCGGACAATAGCACCGATCACACGAGAGAATACGTTCCCTTCCTCGTATACGGAAAGTGTATCGAAAGCGAAAATCTCGGTACTATTGAGGGCTTCTCCGCAATAGGAAACGCAGCTTACGAATACCTTAAGGAAAGCAAGGAATAAATTATGACCGAAAACGAAAAATACGCTCTTGTCAAAAAAGCTCTTCCTGCAAGAGAGGCAAGCTATTCTCCTTATTCGGGCTTTGCGGTTGGAGCCGCCTTGCTCACGACCGACGGAGAAATATACACGGGAGCAAATATTGAATCTGCTTCTTACACGCCCACGGTCTGCGCGGAGAGGGTTGCGTTTTTCAGCGCCGTTCACAGCGGTAAAAGAAGCTTTCGGGCTATAGCCATAGTTGGCGGAAAACGAGGCGGTGAGGTTAACGATTATACCTCTCCCTGCGGAGTCTGCCGTCAGGTTATGGCTGAATTTTGCGAGCCCGATTTTGAAATAATACTTTATAACGGACAAACAGTAAAAACATACACGCTTTCCGAGCTTTTCCCCGCAAGCTTCGGAAAAGACGATTTGAAATAACGAGGTGCTTCTTATGAGAATGTACGATATTATAGAGAAGAAAAAGCACGGCGAAGAGCTTTCCTCGGAAGAGATCTACGAGCTTATAGGACAATACACAAAGGGCAATATTCCCGATTATCAGATGTCCGCCTTTCTTATGGCGGTTTACTTCAAGGGAATGAGCGACAATGAAATATCAGTGCTTACCGACGCCATGGCAACCTCGGGTGACACAGTAAACCTCGAGGCGTTCGGAAGTCTCAGCGTTGATAAGCATTCCACGGGCGGAGTCGGAGATAAAACCACTCTTATCGTTACCCCGATAGTTTCGGCGGCGGGCGGAATAGTTGCGAAGATGAGCGGAAGAGGTCTCGGACACACGGGCGGCACGGTCGACAAGCTCGAGTCCTTCCCCGGCTTCAGAACCGCTCTATCTCCCGAACAATTCAAGGCTCAGGTTGAAAAATGCAGACTTGCCGTTATCGGTCAAAGCGCAAATCTCGCCCCGGCTGATAAAATGCTATACGCTCTGCGTGACGTTACGGCAACTGTTGACAGCATACCCCTTATAGCCTCGTCCATAATGAGCAAAAAGCTTGCGGCGGGTACTCGCTCGATAGTCCTCGACGTTAAATGCGGAAGCGGAGCTTTTATGAACACCGCCGAGAAGGCAAACGAGCTCGCTACCGCTATGGTTAAGATAGGAAAATCGAGGGGCAGAAATACCGCCGCTCTCATCACGAATATGGATATCCCTCTCGGCCACGCGGTAGGAAACGCTCTTGAGGTGAAGGAAGCGATATCCGTACTCAAGGGCGAGGGTCCCGACGATTTGCGTGAGGTCTGTCTCGCTCTCGCTTCTCTTATGCTCGAGCTTTCTCTCGGACTTGAAAAGGACAAAGCCGAGTCTCTTGCTCTCGAGACGCTCAAATCGGGAAAGGCGTACGCTCAGTTCTTAAAATGGATAAAAATTCAGGGCGGTGACGTTACGTACGCTACTGACACCTCAAAATTCGGAGAATCCAAATTTTCTCACAGCGTTATATCCAAAAACAGCGGATACGTTCTCTCCTGCAATGCGGAAATGATTGGAATTGCCGCAATGAAGCTCGGCGCGGGAAGAGAAACAAAGGACGACCTTATTGACTTCAAGGCCGGTATTATGCTTCACAAAAAGCCCGGTGACAAGATACAAGAGGGCGACGTTATAGCGACTCTTTACACGGATAAAGGCGAGGCTGTTGCCTCTGCCGAGGAGCTCGTTTTATCCGCTCTTACTTTTAGCTCTGAGGCTCCCGAGCGTCAGGTTATGATATACGGCTCGGTAAGATAAATTGTACAACGTAACGGTCTTAAATTAGTACATCTGTAACAAAAAAATTGATACAAAATTAACAATAAATAGTTAAAAAAATAACGCATGTCAAAACCCTTGATTTTTGCGTTTTAGGGTGCTATAATGTCTTTGGTTTGGCAAAATCCACGTTATTTTTTTGCTTAACGAAAACACACCGAAAGATTGATTTATGAAGAATTCTTATCAGAAACTGATAACGCCTCTTTACGTTTTAAATATCGTTTTACAGGCGCTTATTTCCCTATTGTCACCGATAGCCGTGATGTTTCTTTTGGCATGGCTTCTCGTAACGAAGCTTGCGGTCGGCACTTGGATATACGTGGTTCTTATAATGATAGGTGTTTTTTCAGGTCTATACTCAATGGTCGTGTTCATCATAAGCGCATCCCGCGCTCTTGAAGCGATCGAGAAGCAAAACTCGCAGAAAAAGGAGGACAAAAGCTCTAAAAATGAATGAAAATAAGCTTCCCAAAAGGGAGATAATAACACTCGCTATCGGAGAAGTGATAATCGGTATACTGATTTCGGCTGTGTACCTGCTTATACAGAAGTTTGATTACAAGGTTCCACTCGGCTCATTGCTCGGAGGCGCCGTCACTGTTTTTAACTTCATATTTCTCTCGGTTTCCGTAAACCGCGCGATTGACGAGGCTATGGCAAATTATAACGCAAGGCAAATAAAAAAGCCGGACGTTGTAATTGAAGAGACGGGCTCGGTGAGTGATACAAGCGAAGATGCGGACCCTTATGACGACGAGACGGCTAAATTCGCTCAGGAAAACGCGGCAAAAATAACTAACGCCGTAAAGGTTTCCTACATTGTAAGAACCGCATCGGTTGTAATTGTTTTGGCGGTAGCTTTTATCACGAAGCAGTTCAACGTTCTTGCGACGGTGATTCCGATTCTCGCCTTCCGTCCTATCCTGACGCTCTCGGAGCTCCTTAAGAAAAAAGGAGGCGAGTCATAATGGATCTCAGTATAAACGGTCCTAAAATATATTTCAGAATACGCTTTTTCGGTACGTATATCAACATTACTCAGACGGCAGTTTCGCTTCTTGTTGTTACGATTTTACTGATAACAGCTGCCTATTTTCTCGGACGCAATCTCAAAAAGCGCCCCGGCAAACTACAGGTAGTAACCGAAAAAATGATAACTATGCTTTACAATATGGTATCAGATACCATGGGAAAGCATAATCTTAAGTACGCGCCTTATATCGGCACTCTGTTCTTATCGTCAATTATAGGAACTCTCCTTGGAATGACGAAGCTTTTCGCTTCTACAACGGCAGACTTTTCGGTAACTCTCGCTTGGGCGCTTGTGACATCCGTTATGGTTTGGTATGCGAACATCAAAAACTTCGGCTTCAAGGCGTGGCTCAAGGGCTTCACCGAGCCGGTCGTCGTTATGACACCGATGAACATAGTCTCGGAAATAGCTCAGCCTATTTCTCTGGCATTCCGTCACTTCGGTAACGTTGCGGGCGGCGGAGTTCTCACCACTCTGATTTACGGAGCCTTGTCCGCTCTTTCGGCTATAGTTTTCGGCTGGCTGCCGGGACTTCTCGGAGAAATTCCCTTCTTTACCGCGGGTATTCCCGCATTCCTTTCAATTTATTTCGACCTGTTCTCAGGCTTTGTTCAGGCTCTCGTATTCTGTCTTCTTACGATGGTTTACGTAGGTACGGCAAGCCCGCCTCCCGAGGAGCTTCAGCAAGCGGCTGCGGCAGAGGAATAAATTAACTTTAATTTTTAAAAAAATAAAATATAAAAATCAAAACAAATTCGGAGGATTTTAAAATGGAATTAGCAATTGTCAGAGCAGCAAGAGCAATAGGCGCAGCTCTTTGTATGGGTATCGGAGCTATCGGTCCCGGTATCGGAGAAGGTATCGCGGTAGGTAGGGCTCTTGAGGGTATGGCTCGCCAGCCCGAAATGGCAGGTACTCTTCGTACCAATATGATTCTCGGATGCGCAATCACCGAGACCACGGGTATTTATTCTCTTGTTATAGCACTTCTTCTTCTCTTTATGGGAGTTAACTAAAGCGTTTTAACAGTATCTTTTATAAAGGGAGAAAAATATGGAAGTTGTACTTGATAAGTTCGAGGCCTTTGTAGGCGTGAACTTCTTTACCATGATTTTTGCATGGATAAACCTTGTTATACTTTATGTTTTTCTTAAAAAGCTTCTCTTCAAGCCCGTTAAGAATATGATCGACTCCAGACAAAAGGAGATAGACGATATGTACTCCGATGCCGAAAACGCAAAGCAATCGGCTAATGAGATGAAGGCTGAATATGAAGAAAAAATCTCATCCGCGGATGCGGAAAGCGAGGAAATTCTTCGCCGCGCCGTAAGACGCGCCGAGCTTCGCGAGGAGGAGATCCTCAAGGAAGCCGATAAAAAGGCGGCTCGCATTATGGAGCGCGCGGAGGAGCAGATCGAGCTTGAGAAAAAGCGTGCGGTCAACGACGTTAAGGACGAGGTTTCTTCTATCGCTCTCGGTATTGCCGAGGCGGTTATCGAGCGTGATATAGACAAAAACGACCACAACTCGCTTATCGAAGAATTTATAGATAAGCTCGGTGAAAAAGCATGAGCGGCGCATTGAATTACGCCGAGGCGCTCTTCTCTCTTTCCGAGGAGATGAGCATAAGCGATGGCGTTCTCTCGGATCTTACGCTCGCATCGGGAATACTTTCCGAATATCCCGAATACGTAAAGCTTCTCGACACCCCCGCTGTGAGCGTAACCGAAAAGCTTCCCTTAATAGACGAAGCCTTTTCGAGCGTTGCGGATATCGTTAAAAACGTTATAAAGATTCTCACCGAAAAGCACTCGGTTCATCTCTTCTTTGAGATAGCTAAGGAATATACGGTCATCTATAACGAATCACGCGGTATATGCACGGCGGAAATAATAACGGCTGTCGAGCTTACGGATTCTCAGACTCAAAAGCTTAAAGAAAAACTTGAAAATATGACGGGTAAAACCATCATAATTAAAAACACCGTAGATAAAAGCATTCTTGGCGGTATCAAGCTCAGATATCTTGGAAAAGAGCTTGACGGAACGCTCAAGGCAAGACTCAACGCAATCGAAAAGAGTCTTAAAAATACAATAATTTAGGAAAGATTTGCTCTTTTCTTATAAAGTTGGTGATATAATGCAGTCAAAAATCGAAGATATTAGCAAAATAATTAAGGAACAGATTCGTAACTACGGCAAAAAGGTCGAGGAGGACGAGATAGGCTACGTCATCTCGGTCGGTGACGGTATTGCCAAGGTTCACGGAATAGATAAATGCCGCGCTAACGAGCTTCTTGAATTTACCAACGGCACTTACGGTATGGCTCTTAACCTTGAAGAAAACTGCATCAGCGCCGTTCTTCTCGGTAATGACGTAGGTATCAACGAGGGCAGCGTGGTTAAAAGAACGGGACGCGTAGTTTCGGTTCCGGTCGGTGAAAATCTCATCGGAAGAGTAGTTAACGCTCTCGGTGAGCCCGTTGACGGAAAGGGACCTATCTCCTCAAGTGAATACAGACCTATCGAAAGACGCGCGTACGGAATAATCGAAAGAAAATCGGTTTCCGTTCCATTGCAGACGGGTATAAAGGCTATCGACGCCATGATTCCTATCGGCAGAGGTCAGAGAGAGCTTATAATAGGCGACAGACAAACGGGAAAGACCGTTATCGCTACGGACACAATCATAAACCAGAAGGGCAAGGGCGTTATCTGTATCTACGTTGCTATAGGACAGAAGCAGTCCACGGTTGCAAACGTTGTTGATACGCTTTACAAAAACGGCGCTATGGACTACACTATCGTGGTTTCCGCAACGGCTGCCGATTCAGCTCCCCTTCAGTATATCGCTCCCTATGCGGGCTGCTCTATGGGTGAATACTTTATGGAGCAGGGCAAGGACGCGCTTATAATTTACGACGACTTATCAAAGCACGCTGTGGCATACAGAGCGCTCTCGCTCCTTATCAGAAGACCGCCCGGCAGAGAAGCTTATCCCGGCGACGTATTCTATTTACACTCACGCTTGCTTGAGCGCGCGGCAAGACTTTCCGAGGAGGCGGGCGGAGGCTCACTCACAGCTCTTCCCATAATAGAAACTCAGGCGGGTGACGTTTCGGCTTATATTCCCACGAACGTTATTTCTATAACGGACGGACAGATATTCCTCGAAACAGAGCTATTCCACGCAGGTATACGCCCTGCCGTAAACCCCGGCATCTCGGTTTCCCGAGTAGGCGGTAACGCGCAGATAAAGGCGATGAAAAAGGTTGCGGGATCGCTTAAGCTTCTCTACTCTCAGTACAGAGAGCTTCAGGGCTTCGCTCAGTTCGGCTCGGATCTTGACAAGGATACAATGGCTCGTCTTGAGCAGGGTAAGCGTATCGTTGAGGTTCTTAAGCAGAACAGAAACTCACCTATTGACGTTGAGCTTCAGGTTGCGATAATTTACGCTGTAGTTAATAATATGCTCAGCGATATCGAGACGGAAAGAATCAAGGACTTCGAATGTGAGCTCTTCGAATATCTGAGAGCCACAAAGGAAAGCCTTCTTAAAAGCATCAGAGAGAGCGGAGTTCTTTCTCCCGAGAGCGAGGCGGAATTAAAAGCCGCAATCGAATATTGCAAGGAAAAATTCGTTTAATAAACCATTTAGAAAACAATAGTTTACATTTACAGTAATTAAGTATTTTGAAAAAGGAGGAACGGTTCAATGGCGGGAGCGTCAATAAATGATATAAAAGCTCGAATAAAAAGCGTCGAAGGAACGATGCAAATAACCAAGGCCATGGAGCTCGTTGCTACCTCAAAGCTTCGACACGCCAAAATAAAGGCGGAAAGCGCAAAGCCGTATTTGAAAAGTCTTTGCGAGGCTATGGATAAGGTCGCATCCTTCGATCCGAATGCGGAATCGGTTTATTCTAAAAAAAGAGACGGAAAGACCTTATATATAGTTATTGCGGGAGACCGAGGACTTGCGGGAGGATATAACAACAACGTTATGAAGCTTGCGATTGCAGACGGCAAGGACAGCGAATGCGTATACCTTCCGATAGGAAAGAAGTCAAGGGAGTACGTCTTACACAGAGAAAAGGAGATGTTTCTTAACACCCCTTATGCCGTGTCGGATTTCGGCGTCGGAAAATGTATGAACTTAGCTAAGGATATATGCGAGGCGTACACCGCGGGAGAATTCACGTCTGTAAAGCTCGTATACACGAAATTCGTATCCATGCTTACTCAGACACCTGCAGTCATCAGCGTTCTTCCCTTAACGAAGTCCGATGAAACAAAGCCTTTGGGCGAGCCCATATACGAGGGTGAGCTTGAAGAGATAATAGGCGCTATAGTTCCCGAATACGTCGGCGGAATTTTACACGCTGCCATATCCGAGGCTGCCGCGGCAGAATGCGCCGCAAGAAGATGCGCTATGAACTCGGCTAATAAAAACGCGGAGGAAATGATAGGAGCTCTCGTTCTTAAATTCAACAGAGCACGTCAGGCAGTAATCACTCAGGAGATTACCGAAATCGTTTCCGGCGCGGAGGCGCTTTAATAAAGAAGCTTACGGTTAAAAAGCAAGAAGAAAGGATTATTTTTCTAAAATGAAAAATATCGGCAAAATTATACAGATAATAGGCCCCGTGCTTGATATCAAATTCGAAAACGGCCATCTTCCCGACCTTCTCAACGCAATCGAGATAGATTACGAGGGCAAAAAGGTCGTTTGCGAGGTAGCGCAGCAGCTCGGTGACGACGTTGTCAGATGTATCGCGATGTCCTCTACCGACGGTATGTCAAGAGGTATGGAAGCAGTTGACACGGGCTCGGGTATAACTGTTCCCGTAGGAGAAAAAACGCTCGGAAGAATATTCAATATTCTCGGTGAAGCCGTGGATAATCTTCCCGATCCCGAAACGGCTGAAAAATGGTGCATACACAGAGCGCCTCCTCCCTTTGACGAGCAGGCGGGAACGACCGAAATACTCGAAACGGGTATAAAGGTAGTCGACCTTATCGCTCCTTACGCAAAGGGCGGTAAGATAGGTCTTTTCGGCGGAGCGGGAGTTGGTAAAACGGTTCTTATTATGGAGCTTATAAACAACATCGCAAAGCAGCACGGCGGTATCTCGGTATTCTCGGGAG
>SVUD01000089.1 GCA_015063445.1 Oscillospiraceae bacterium | reverse complement strand
GACGCAGCCGAGGTGAGTCCCGAGGCTTCGACCTTGTTCTGACGGGCGACCTCGGCTGCGTCGGCTCAGCTATCCTTAAAGAACTCCTTGAAGATAGCGGTGACACGGGACGGGCTCTTTCCTATCTTCATAAGGACTGCGGTAAGCTTCTTTACGATTTTAAAAAGCAGGACGTTCATTCGGGCGCGTCAGGCTGCGGCTGCTCAGCATCGGTGCTTGCCGCGAAATTTCTCCCAATGGTTGAAGCGGGCCTTATCAAAAAAATGGCTCTTCTTTCCACGGGGGCTCTTATGAGCACATCAAGCGTTTATCAGGGCGAGCATATCCTCGGCATATCACCTATTGTTGTTATAGAGCATGAAACTCTTTGATTTTTCTTTCTTTTTTAAGTTCTAAACTCTTTTTAATTCACTTTTTCTTACGAAAGGATTTTTATGGACTATTCTGTTTTTATTCTCTCGTTTTTAGTCGGCGGCGCAATTTGCGCCATAGCTCAGGTTATCCTTGACCTGACGAGCCTCACCCCCGCAAGAATTCTTGTTGCCTTTGTTTGCCTTGGGGTTTTTCTTGGCGCCATAGGTATTTACAAGCCTTTATTCGAGGCTGTGGGATGCGGAATTTCTGTTCCTCTTATCGGATTTGGAGGGACGGTTGCCGAGGGAGTTAAGGAAAGCATTGACACCATCGGTCCCATGGGAATATTAAAAGGCCCCTTTACCGCGGCTGCGGCAGGCTGCTCTGCGGCACTTATTTTCGGATACGTTTTTTCTCTTATATTCAAGGGTAAACCAAAAAGAGCCTGAAGCCTTTCACCCATTTATACTCCAACGACCAACTCTCTCAAATGTATGAGCTATAGATCTTTCTCATTATAAAACGGTAGCGGCAGAGGTGTATTTTGCGCCTTTGCCGCTTTTTTGCTTTTATGCTAACAAATTTTTCAACCATGACAAAAACTGACACGGTTACGCATTAAAATCAATTCAAAAGATGCAGCAGCGCATCTTTATATAAACAGAATTAAATCATTAGCCGGCAATGTTTTATTCTATCAATTTTCAAAAAACACAAAACAAAAAATTCAATCTAAAAAGAAAGGAAAAAACAAAAAAAATGAAAGAAAACCTAAAAAGAGGTTGCTCCGATCCCGCGGTAATAGGCGAGCTTACGGACAGAGCAACCGTAAACACAAAACACTTTTTGATGAATAACGGCACTGAAAAGGTCGTTATCTCATCCGCGCCTATAAACTATTATAACGAAAAGGAGCAGAAGTGGCTCGAAATAGACAACTCGCTCCACGAGTGCGAGGACGGCACGCTTCGCGCGAATTTCGGTAATTACGAAATTCGCATTCTCGGCGAGGAAGAGGGCGAGGGCGTCGAAATTACCGACGGTACGCGCTCTGTTGCTTGGAAGTACATAGGTACCGAGCCTCCCTCAGACGAAAAGCGCATGAAGCTCGGCAAGCCTCGCGAAAAGAAGCGCTCCAAGCGAAAAGCCGAGCGCTGCATTGATGGCGGAGGCTTAACTAAGGCAAGCCGCGCCGTTTACGAGGCTGCCGAGGGCGGCGTGGATATCGAATACTCCATTCATAACAACAAGCTCAAAGAAAACATTATTATCAAGGAGCGCGCGGATAGCTATTGCTACTTCTTCGACTTCTCGGTAAAGGGACTTTCTATGCGTCTTTCCGCTGACGGTAAGTACGTGGATTTCTTTAAGGAGAATTCCGAAGCTCCCGAATTCAGAATGCCCTGCCCCTATATGACGGATGCCGAGGATAAGAAATCCTACGACGTTTACTACGATATAGAAAAAGCGGATGGTGACGGATATATTCTCTCCGTCAACGCAAGCGCCGATTGGATAAACAAAGAAGATACGGTATTCCCCGTTACCGTTGACCCTACACTCCAAAGCGGTATACAAACCTACACACCGCCTATAACCCTAACGCCTCTTATATCTACATATACATCTTCCGCGGGAGAGGTTTTAGTGGAATCACCCGATTCTGACGGTCGCGAAATAAGCTATTATAACGAAACAAATTGCCTTATGCAAGTGAAATTATCCGATCCGTGTTTTTCAGGAAATGAATCTATACTCAGAAAAACAATAAAAGCATATTTAATAATTCCGCTCAGTTGTTGCGAATATTATTCGGAATATGAAGAACCCGTACTTACGATAAGAGAAACAGGCGAAGTTTTCTATCCGAAGTATCTGATTGATCATGGTGAAAACTTAAAGATAGATATTACAAATGCTTTAACCAAACCGCTTACTTATACGCTTGAAGTGAATTACGGTACACTGTTAACCTTGTCTTATTCAACGGATCCATATATAGAATTACAGTATGCTTATAACGAATCAGATAACCTTGCGACTGAATCTTTTGACCTTGACGAACACATTTCTACCACCATTGACTTCGCTCGCTCCGAGCAAGAATTCACTTTCAGCGATATAAGCGATCCGCACGTCGGAGTTGTTATATCTCATAACTTCAAGGCTGGCAGTGATTTGAAGCGCGGAAAAGGTTTTAGGCTTAATATTGATGAAACTCTTACAAAAACCGAATATAATTACTGTTATACCGATTCAGCAGGTAACGGACACATCTTTGACGAGGTTTTTTATACTGTAAACGACAGTGAAGAAAAAGAAGTAGTTATAAAAAACACCGTAACCGCAGATACCGACGGTAGACTTTGGTATTTGGGAAAAGAAGTATTCCGCGAGCTTGTGTCCAAAGACGGATATAAAGCTACCGCACAGCTTGAGGGCGTGAAAAACTGCGAGCTTATCGAAACGAGAAGCGACGAAGCAAAGCAGCTCGAAGAGCAAAAGGAAGCGTATGAAACCGCACTTGAAGATTTTATCATTATAAACAAAGAAAGCGGAGAAGAAAATAAAAGTTATACATCAATTGAAGCATATATAAAAGCTAAAGATGAAAACAATATTCTTCTGACAAAATCAGAGGCTCTCGATTACCGTTCTACTATTCTCGATATAGAATCTACAAGCGCAGATATAAATACATTATCCAACCCCAATAACGATTCTACCGATACTGACAATTCCGAAGATATAGAATTAGCAATAAACATACTTAACAAAAAGAATACTTTACTTAGCGCTAAAAAAGATCTTTTAATTGAAAAAGGTGAAAACTACAACACGTTATATAACAAATACAAAAAGGAAAATGCAAATCTCACCGCAAAACTTGCTGAGCTTAAGCTGCATATTCCAACTTCTTACCTCATTTCAGACAGTCAGATAAAGGGATATAACGCTAATGGAAACCTTTGCGTTATTCAAGACAGGCACGGAAATTATATTCTCTTTGAGCGTGCTAAGACGAGCGCGGGCACTTACGACGTTGTCGCTATTTCGGATAATAACGACGCGCGCATGACGTTTGAATATTATAATAACGGAATGCTTAAGTCAATAACCAATTCTCTCGGCGAGACGGTAAGCTATGACTACATTTCAGGGGGCTATCTTAAGAATATCAACTTCCATAACGGAGATTATATTTATCTCGCGTATATTCAGAACGTAGAGCGTATATCCAAGATTATCAAAAGACTGAAAGGCGGCTCAATAGCTACGGAAATAATACAGAGTCATATAAACAACGATATTATAAGCAGCATAGAGAAAAACACTTATATCAAAAAAGCAGAGCATGGACATATAAGCAATGAAAAAACCACGGTATCCAATATCGATATTGCATATACCGAAAACCGCGCTACCGTTACCGAAACGGATAAGCCTACTCGTATTTACGTATATACCGACGAATCAAATCTCAAAGAATATTATGAAACGGTAAAGAATAAGGTCACCCGTGCAGAATGCTATTATAAAAACAATTACAGTGATAAAATTATAACCGAATTCGCAAAAAAGAGCAGCCTTAATAAAACACCGTATGAAAGCTTTACGTTTGAAGCGGATGGATATGAAATCATTACTCTTAACAGCTTTAAAGACGTTGAATCAAAAACCGCTTCGGAGGATAAAGACGGAACGAATAAAACCGTAACTACGTATACCTATAATTCGGACAGAAAGCCTGTCCGTACCGAAACTGTAATCACCAAGAACGGAACGAATATAGGAACCGTTATAGAGGAATACAGATATAACC
>SVUD01000088.1 GCA_015063445.1 Oscillospiraceae bacterium | reverse complement strand
CGGATGCTATATCCGTATAAACTCTGTCTCCAACCATAAGGGACTCGTCTTTTGTGTATCCGAATTTTTCCATAGCAAGAAGAAGCATCTCAGGCTTCGGCTTACCTATAAACGTAGGTGTTTTTCCGGTTGCGCGTCTGAGAATATCCGCAAATGAACCGCAATCGGGAACGTATCCGTAAGAGGTCGGACAAACCCAGTCAGGATTGGTAGCTATATATTCAACACCTCTTGTAAGAAGGCGACTTGCATCATCGAGCTTCTTAAACGTTAATTCCGTATCGTTTGAAATTATAAGCCCGAAAACATCGTCGCTAACCTCTTCGGTAATATTAATTCCTGCATCGGAAAGCTGTTTATTGAAAGACTTAGTTCCCATCGAATAGAACTTTCTGCCCTCAAATTTATTCTTAATATAAAGAATTGTTGCGTCCGTAGACGTCAAAAAATCTTCCTCAGTTGCTTCAATTCCAAGACGTGAAAGCTTTGCAACATAGGCATCGGAGCTCTTGGAAGAGTTGTTGGTTACGAAGAGATATCTACCGCCTTTTCTCTTGATTTCCGAGAGGAAGTCAAGTGTTCCGTCAAAAAGATCATTGTCGAGATATATCGTTCCGTCCATATCAAGCAGAAAAAATTTTTTGTCTTTAAGCTCTAACATAATTATCCCCCATACAAAAGAGGCGACTGCGACGCGTCGCCTCTTTGTGTTTAATTTTTAGTCTTCAGGATATCCGTCAGGATTCATTCTCTGCCATCTGGCAGCATCCTCACACATTTTATTAAGATCACGCTCAGCAGACCAGCCAAGCACGTTCTTTGCCTTTTCGGGATCAGCATAGCAAACCGCTATATCGCCGGGACGGCGAGGAGCTATCTTATATTTTACAGGAGAGCCCCATGCCTCTCCAAATGCCTTTATCATTTCAAGAACGGAATATCCGTTTCCTGTACCTACGTTGATATAATCGATGCCCTTCATATTATCTGTGTAATCAAGGGCTTTCAGATGAGCTAAAGCGAGGTCTACTACGTGAATGTAGTCTCTGACACCCGTTCCGTCAGGAGTATCGTAATCATTGCCGAAAACGCTAAGGCATTCGAGCTTTCCTGCAGCAACCTTAGCGATATAAGGCAGAAGATTGTTGGGAATACCCTTAGGATCTTCGCCTATAAGTCCAGATTCGTGAGCGCCGATAGGATTGAAGTATCTGAGCACGCAAACAGAAAGTGTGGGATATGCGTGAGCGGTATCCTTGAGAATTCGCTCTATCATAAGCTTTGTCTCACCGTACGGGTTGGTGGTAGAAAGAGGAAAATCCTCTCTTATCGGTACAGTTTTAGGAAGACCGTAAACAGTTGCAGAAGATGAAAAAACAATTCTGTTTACGCCGTATTTTACCATACATGAAAGAAGATTGAAGGTTCCGGTAAGATTATTATGATAATATTTAATAGGAATTGATACAGATTCTCCAACCGCCTTGAGTCCCGCAAAATGAATAACCGAGTCAATATCTTTATGCGTTGCAAATACCGAGTCAAGCTTTTCCATATCAAGAAGATCGCACTCTATAAATTCGGGACGAACTCCTGTTATTTTTTCTATGCGGTCAAGAACACAGATTTTACTATTGGAAAGATTATCTATAATGCAAACCTTTTTACCTGTTTTTATAAGTTCAACAACGGTATGGGAACCGATATAACCAGTACCGCCTGTAACAAGAATAGACATAATTCTACAAAACCCCCATCTTTTTTCTAAATTTTCTCATACAAAACAAAAAAGAGCAGTTCGAACCACTCTTTTTTGAAATTATTAGTCAGCGTATACGCTAACCTGCTTCTTACCGCCGGAAATGTGTTCGAACTTAACAGTTCCGTCAACGAGTGCAAAAAGAGTATCATCGGTACCGATACCTACGTTCTTACCGGGATGAATCTTTGTTCCACGCTGTCTAACGATAATATTGCCCGCAATAACTGCCTGTCCGTCAGCCTTTTTAACGCCAAGGCGCTTGGATTCGGAGTCACGGCCGTTCTTGGTAGAACCAACGCCCTTCTTGTGAGCAAAGAATTGCAAACTAAGCTTTAACATTTCTTGTACCTCCGTATTGATTTATGGCTGTCGCCGTGTTTTCGGTTAAATCTCACGCTCGATCTCTTTTACGTCGAGGAATTCATAGTATTCCTCAACCAGATCCATAAGCTGAAAGAAATAAGCCTGTATAAGACCTGAAACAGCAAACTGTTTCTCTTTATTCTTTTCGTACTTAGGAAGAGCGGATTTTGCAATCACGCGAATATCGGTAGTCTTTTCGTCGATTTTATAATCAACGTCACAAGCATAAGAAACCTCTATTGCATTTATAAGCAACATAGTCATACTTGAAAGAGCTGCACAAAGCACGTCATCACCTGACTCACCGTATCCTGTATGTCCCTGCTCCTCAAAGCCGTAATAAAATCCATCGGCCTTATAAAAGATAATTGTTGTCATTAAAATTAGCCCTCGATCTTTTCGATCTGAATCTTAGTATAATCCTGGCGATGACCGATCTTCTTCTTCTCGTTCTTCTTTGACTTATACTTGATTACGTCAATCTTCTTGGACTTGCCATTCTTAATAACAGTTGCAACAACGGTTGCGCCTTCTACTTTGGGAGTTCCAACAGTAAGAGTCTCACCGCATACAGCAAGAACGTTGTCAAAAGAAACCTTCTCACCCTCAGCAACGCCAAGCTTCTCAACGAAAATAACGTCACCCTCGGAAACCTTGTACTGCTTTCCACCCGTTACGAAAATAGCGAACATGAAAAAGCACCTCACTTTCGTGTAAAATCGCTATCATAGGCGGTGACAAAAAGCCACACTTAGCGAGCCTATCAATAAGCGTCATATTATTATACAACTATATTCACAAAAAGTCAAGGGGTAAAAAATATATTTTTACTTCTTTTTTCGCTTTTTTCTTAAAACGAGTTTTATTACAAAAAAATCGGCGTAACAGTGTGAATACTCCTCTAAGATTTTCACATTATTACACCGAATTTTTATTTTTTAGTCTTCGCAATCCTTATCGCAAGCTTCGCAATCGCCGTCGCAAAGCTCTACATCGTCGATTTTCTCACCGCAAGCAGGACAAACAAGCTCGTCGGGATCAA
This sequence comes from Oscillospiraceae bacterium, assembly GCA_015063445.1. The sequence continues at coordinate 1,031 of SVUD01000088.1, read as the reverse complement.
GAGAATCGTCAAAGCAAACGACCTCTCCGCAGGAAGGACACTCTATCTCGTAATAATCAGAATCATCATCGTAATCATCATAATCATCATCGCCGTAGTCCTCATCCATATAAAGATCCTCTTCTACAGCACCGAGATCGTGGTCAAGCTCTTCAATGTATTCACGCATTTCTGCATTATCTGCCTCGAGAGCAGTAATATGATCTGCCATTTCATCGATAAGCTCAAGCATTTTACCGATAAGCTTAACTTCCTTCTTGTTTCCATCGAGCTCATATCCCTCGAGAAGTCCTCTGAGATATGCGGATTCCTTATTAATATTCATAAAAACCGTCTCCTTGATATAAAACTTGGGGCTACCGCAAAATTGTGGCAACCCCGAATATTTATGGGGCAAAGCCCTTTAATTATGCTCTTTCGAGATATTCTCCGGTTCTGGTATCAACTCTGAGAACGTCACCTTCGTTGATAAAGATCGGAACCTTGATTACCGCACCTGTTTCAAGGGTTGCGGGCTTAGTAACGTTGGTAGCGGTATCTCCGCGAACGCCGGGCTCAGTCTCAACAACTGCAAGCTCAACGAATGTGGGAGGCTCAACCGAGAATACCTTTCCCTTGAAGGAAACTATCTTACACATCATCTCTTCCTTAACAAAGCGGAAGTTGTCACCAACGGTATCACGGGAAATAAGAGTCTCTTCCCAGGTTTCAGTATCCATAAAGTGATAAAGATCACCGTCATCATAAGAATACTGCATATCTTTTCTCTCAATAACTGCGTTCTCGAACTTTGCGGTGGGGTTGAAGGACTGCTCACGAATAGTACCGGTCATAACATCCTTGTACTTAGTTCTTACGAAAGCTGCTCCCTTACCGGGCTTAACGTGCTGGAACTCGATAACCTGATAAACCTTACCCTCCATCTCGAAGGTAACGCCATTTTTAAAATCACCTGCTGTTAACATATCTGATCCTTTTCTTTCTTGGCGATTTAATTTATTCGGGGTCTGCCGATCCGCCACAACCATACT